>NZ_PVSN01000044.1 GCF_004766315.1 Weissella confusa
ACGGTTCCAGTTAAAGCATCGGTCATGATAAGCGGATGGTAACCGACGTTCAAGTAGTGATAATTAAAACCAATTTTTTCTTGATGACCAAAGGTCTCAAAGTAGGTTGAATCCAAATCTAGCACCAGTTCAGTATTGGCTGATCTTTCATCAATTAAAGAGACAATACGACGATTTAATTCTTGTAGCTCATCAATGTCTTCGTTCGTGAGATGTGATAGAAATCTGGAAATAGTTGGTTGAGATGCCATGTTTTGCGCATAAACAAGTCGATGTTCGATATCTTGGGTCAAGTAATCTGCAACGTCGTCGTTGCGATAACCTTCGATAACTTGAATGAGCATTTGCAATAACAATTCTACCTTAGCATAGCGTGGATTTTTGCGATTATCGTTGAATTCAACGTTATTAAAGAGCCTGGAAATTACAGGCGAATTCAGAAAAATACTAAGCAGCACGTTGCCGCCATCCGAGGTAATTGGTGCCCCATTGTCTGAAACTGCAACTAAATGGTTGCTAGGTAATACTTTTTGAGTCATAATTTTAGACGCTCCAATTTTTGAGTATTTGGTTTGTTTTCCACTAACAAAATATCATAAAAAAGAGCTCCTATGGTTTTCACCCAACGGGTGAAAGCGCAAAACCCGCTGAAACGGTATTAACTTGCTGTTTCAGCGGGTTTTTGTTTGTCTTGATGAATAATCCGGGATTTAAACTCCTTATCCTTTTCCTCCAAGTTCAGGTCGCTTAACTTTTGTTGAACTTCTTGTAGCATGTCTCTCACAGAAACGTTTTTATATTTCTCAACTCTTTCCCTAGCCAGAAAGCTATCAAGCATTGCCTTTGATTTCATGGACGTTATTTCATCAATTGAAGTACGGACTTTTTCAAAGAACGCGTTCTTAAAATCATCTATTTTTTTGACCACTTCAACCGTCGAATAACTTAACTGGGTCAAATACATGCTTAAAATATCTTCATCAAAATACATCATCTCAATTTCATTGAACAGCAATGTATATATATCATCCTCTAAGCTAATAGAAATTTCATTTTCATCCATCAAATCTCTATCAACAATTCCAAAAGCCTTTCCGCCGTTAAACTCTGGGGCATTATTATATGATTTCGTATACATCCGAACAGTATCATGACCTCCGACAGGAAAAACTCGTGCATCTTCACTAAACATTCCTGAAAAAAGTGCGTAATCCGGACTAGAATAATCCCCCTCGATGAATATAATCGGTTTTCGTGTACCAGCTAACTGGGCGACTAACTCTCGAGGCAAGCTTTCTATTCCCTGCATCGGTTCCAACTCCCGCTCATCTGGATACTCAAATGACTTAATCCAAATTAAACTAGCTTCTTTCCGACTTCCAACAAAACTCATATTGTGAGAAATGTAGATGAATTTTATATCCGGCCGAACCGCCTCAAGCGTATCCCACAATAGATTCGACAATGTAGGATTCAAAAAAGACTCTGGTTCATCAACCAAGACAAAACTATTATCATCAACAAACAATATCTGTAACAAATGAAAAAGGGACACCTTTTCACCATCACTCATCGCATTGACTGGATATTCTTCATCTTTTTTCTTAACTCTCAAGGTACGATTCAACGCATCCAGAACAAATTCAATATCTGGAAAGATCAGTTTCCAGGCTTCTTGTAACCTCGTAAAATTCGACCTAAAATCTTCCGTATTCCCGTGGAACGCCGTGTGCTCAATTACATGGTCATTAACCATTGCTCGCAACAATTTGGTAAAAAGCGCCTCATTTGCATCTCTAAAACTATAGAGTTCCGTCTCTTTTCTGCCCAAAGCAGCTATATCTACAGATTGCGCAGAACGCACGTCATCACCTGTCATAGTTTGGTATTGAAAATTTCCATTTATATCTATAAACAAATACTTTTGTGCGGCTACCATTACGATATTGCTAGTAGATGCTTGCTTTATATACGATGCAAAGCTCGACTTACCCGCACCGTTACCCCCTACAAGAATTACGTTTGTATCATTTATGACTGAAAGGTATTCTAGTCTTTTAAAATCACTAATCACTCTCGCATAAAAGTTACCCAAAATACTTTTCAAACTCGCAGCGTATTCCTCTTTTGAAAGATTGTCAGATTTCACCGGCATCCCAAAAAAATCTAGATTCTGCTGATAATTATCTGCAACCCCGTCTAACGCAACTCGTAATTGTTCGTTACCGGAAATATTTTGCTCAATTAATCTAACTGCGTCCTTCACTCTACCAAACCAATAGCCAGTTGGCGTTTCACTCCCCAAGACCTTGTCATATTGCTCGTTTAATGTCTCAAGCTTTTTTAGTAACTTGTCTACACTAATCATTTCCCCTCCTAATCCCGCTTTGCCGGTTCAAAATCCGTCACACCATGTTCCTTCAAGAACGCAACTTTATCAACGCGCTTTAACTTCTTGAAAGCTGCTTCGGCTTTCAGTGCGTCCGACTTATTATCAAAGGCTTCTGCATACAGCAGCTTCAATGGATGCCGACTAGCTGGGCGCGTGTACTTTGCCCCTTTACCTGCCTCGTGTGTCGCGAAACGTTTCCCGACATCATCCGTAAAGCCACCATAAAATGTGTTATCAGCAGTCAACAACACATACATATAGTACGGTTTAGTCATTACTCTTGCCTTCGTAGATGTCCCAAACGGCCTTCGTGTACGTATCGTCGTCATTGTGCGTCACGATTGGTGGCAAAATCGTTGCCCCCGTCAAGGCGCCGTCTTTAATCGCATCAATCAACAAGACATTAGCCGGCTCACCAGCTTTTGGATACACAAATTGAATACGCTTAGGCGCCAAATGATTCTTTTGCAAAGACTCAAGGATCTCAAATAAACGATCTGGGCGGTGCACCATGAAAAAGTGTGCTTTATTCTTCAACAACTTCTTGGCAGTGTAAGTTACCAAGTCCAAATCAGCCTTAATTTCATGACGTGCAATCGCATAGTGCTCATCTTCGTGCATCACCGTATTTTCATTATCGACTGTAAAGTATGGTGGATTTGAAACGACCATGTCTGCCGAACCTGGACGAATATCGTCGAAGATATCACGCATATCTTTATTGATAATTGTAATTTTGTCCGTCAAATCATTCATTTGAACTGACCGTGTCGCCATATCCGCCAAACGCTCTTGGATTTCAACGCCAACGATTTGGCCTGCCACCTTGTGCGCCATAAACAATGACACTGCACCGTTACCAGCGCCCAAGTCAACGTTCAAGCCACGGCCGTTTTTACGCGGTTGGGCAAAGTTCGCCAACAAGACGGCATCTAGCGAGAAGGAAAAGACTTCCTTACTCTGAATAATATGTACCTCATCGTTATAAAGCATGTCGACCCGCTCGTCGGGTAATAATTTCACGTCCATGATGTTCTCCTGTTAGTTTGCCAAGATTGCCTAACCTGTGGGATAATAAATCGTTATTATTAGGAGGATTAACCAAATGTTCTATACATTTATTCGTTATGTCGCTGCCGGAGTGGTATGGCTAATTAACGGCCGTTACACGTTGACAGGTCAAGACAAACTACCTCAAGGCAATTATATTTTAGTTGGCCCACACCGCACTTGGTGGGACCCAATTTTCTTCGCTCTTGCTGCTTGGCCACACAAGTTTAGCTTCATGGCTAAGAAAGAGCTCTTCAAGAATCCTATTTTACGCTGGATTTTGGTTCACGCCAATGCTTTTTCCGTTGATCGTGAAAATCCAGGTCCATCAGCGATTAAGATTCCAGTGAACAACCTAAAGAAAACTGAACTTGGCGTTATCATGTTCCCATCAGGAAGCCGTCACTCACAAGAAATGAAGGGTGGCGCGATGATGATTGCAAAGTTGTCAGGTGCACCACTTGTGCCGATGGTTTACCAAGGACCTGTTAAGTTTGGCGACTTGTTCAAGCGTAACAACGTTAAAATGGCTTTCGGTGATCCAATCTACGTCGACAAGAAGATTAAGTTGACCGACGAAACAATGGCCGAATTTGGCGATACGTTGACTGATGCTTTCGATAAGATCGACAAGTCAATCGACCCAACTTGGGTATACATTGATCCCAAGCCAAAGACAGAACAAATTGAATCAAAGTAGTTCGAAACGCTGGTCAACTTTTGACCGGCGTTTTCTTTTTGCCATCACGCGACGCAACAAAAAACACGACCTGCCGAAGCAAATCGTGTTAATCATTTGTTATTAGATAGTGTGGTAAGCCAATGGTTGTCCCCAAACTTGGTGAACACCAGTCGTCATACCAGGTTGTGGTGCGTCGATCATTTGACCGTTACCAATGTACATACCAACGTGGTACTCACCACCAACTGAACCCCAGAACAACAAGTCACCTGGTTGTGCTTGTGAGGCTGACTTTGGTTGTGAACCGTGTGAACGCAAGTATGCAGCTTGTACATTCGTCGTGCGACCCAAATCAGTCAAGTGCGCGTGTTGGCGAACCAAGTAAACGAATCCTGAGCAGTCAACACCGTATTGCGTTGCCCCACCGTAAAGGTAAGGAATTCCAAGCCAGTGGTTGGCCTCTGCAATCATACGTGAACCGGCATCATCGTCACGCAAGTAGTATGTGCCATCATTACCGAAGAAGTATGACTTACCATCAATTACGCGTGTTCCTTGAACAGCACGTCCTTGGTCGTCAGTGTAGTACTTGTGTCCCCATGCCTCACGCCATCCAGCGTTTTGACGAACACCGTTAACGAACCAGTAGTACGTTCCCGTGTAGTAACGGAAGCCTGTGTAAAGCGTCCCGTTTTCGTACCAACGGTAACCACCATTTGCTGGTGAGCCGTCGAACAAGTAACCTGATCCGTTACCACGCAAGTAGTAAGTACCGTTGTCACCAAAGTTGTAAGCAGTACCGTCGATTACAACGTTACCTTGTACGGCACGTCCGCTATCATCAGTGTAGTACTTGTATCCCCATGCTTCGCGCCAACCAGCGTTTTGACGAACACCGTCGACGAACCAGTAGTACGTTCCCATGTAGAATCGGAAGCCAGTAAATAGCTGACCATCCTCATACCAGCGATACCCCCCGTTGTATTGAGAACCATCGTGAATGTAACCCGTTTGGCCGGCGGCTGAAACTGAGTGACCAGCATCAAGCCCCATCGCAAACGTGAAACCGGCAACGACTGCTGCGGTCAGCGCCAATGCCTTTTTAGTTTTCGTTTTAAACAATGTCATATAAACATAACCCCTGTTGTTGATGTTATTAGAATACCAATTAAATGTGACACGTTCATTACAATAGGCGCCTTAATATTTTATTAATTTATTACAACGTGAAACAATACACAATCATTTCACATTTTATTCAAAAATATAGAATTTCCGCCACGATTCCCGTTCTATAGTACGTAAAAAAGGACTGAATCATACGATTCAGTCCTTTAATATAACCTTACTTCTTTGAAGAAGATTGTGCCTTCATTTGAGCCATCATTTGGTTCAAACGCTTTTGTGAAGGCTTTTGACCCATTGAAGCCATCATTGACTTCATCATCTCTTCTGAGATAGGTGGGTTGTTCTTCAAGTACGTTTGCATTGAGCGACGTGCCAAGAAGAAACCTGCAACTGCACCCAAGACTGCGGCAAGGATGACAATCAAAATCCAAATACTAGTGCTCATGATATTACTCCATTATGTTATTCGTATATTATTGTAGCGAATAAACGCCCGTTTGACTAGGTTATCCTGGGTTTCTTCCCAAAATATTCACTAGTTGTCACGCAATCCCTTATCACGTTGAATGTCCTTAACCTTTTCAGGTGTGACTTCATTACCGTTTTCATCGAAAACTTGCAACATTTCAACTTGTGAACGGAAAGCAGCCTTGAAGTTATCCAAGAACTCCGTACGCAATTCTGCACGCTCTGCGATTTCGTCGTCAGTCAATCCTTCAGGCGTCTTCGCCTTGGCTGCCAATTCATTAATGCGGGTACGAACAGCCATCATACGTTCTGTTTCTGCCATGGTTTTCACCACCTTTATCTGCTTTTCATCTATTTTAACACGAAAACGTAATCATTCCTGCCCCTACTTTATTTCCACCCGAATTAAAAGTAAAATAGATAGTAATATATTCGAATTAGGAGGTCCTTCAGCTTATGGCCGAAAAAGAAAGTAATCAAATTGCGATCCTCCGTTTTGTTTACGAGAAACAACTCGAAAAAGGGTATCCGCCAACAGTTCGTGAAATCGGTGAAGGCGTTGGTCTTTCATCATCTTCAACGGTTCACGGCCACTTAAGCCGTTTGGAAAAGAAAGGCTACATTCACAAAGACCCTGATAAGCCACGCGCTATCGACGTCACACCAGAAGGCATCAAGGCACTTGGACTACACGAGCCAAATAAAACCATGATGCCCATTATGGATGAAAATGAGCCCATCACATCTGATGAGCATCTCAATAACCATATCGTCGATTACTTCCCTGTACCAGATGATTTGATTCGTTTTGAAGGTGATTTGTTCATGATTCGCAATCGTGGCAACGCCATGATCAACATCGGGATTCTAGATGGCGATTATATGATTGTGCGTCGACAAAATGATGCGGATAACGGTGACATTGTTGTCGCAAAACCTGATAACGGGCAAACACAAATCAAACGTTTCTTCCGTGAAGCATCACAATATCGATTGCAACCAGAAAACGATAACCACGAACCGTTCATCACAACTGACATCACTATTCTAGGTAAAGTTGTCGGTTTGTATCGCGATTCAATTTATTAAAAAATAAGGACCATCCGTTCAAATTTGAACAGATGGTCCTATTTTTGTTAGTAATTCATCAATGCCAACAACTCGTAACCGTCAAGACGATCACGACCGTGCAAAGCGTTAAGCTCAATCAAGAAAGCCAAACCAACGACTTCACCACCAAGGGCTTCAACCAACTTAATCGTGGCTTCAATCGTACCACCAGTGGCCAACAAGTCGTCCGTAATCAAAACCTTATCACCAGGCTTGATAGCGTCCTTGTGCAGTTCCAAAGTTGCTTCACCATATTCTAGCTTGTAGCTTTGGCTAATAACTTCGCGAGGCAACTTGCCTGGCTTACGGGCTGGAACCAATCTAATTCCCATTTGGTGGGCAACTGGTGCCCCAACCAAGAATCCGCGTGATTCTGGGCCAACAATAACGTTAACACCACGCTCCTTAGCGAATTCAGTAATTTGACGCGTTGCTTCCGCATAAGCGGCACCATCAGCCAACAAAGGCGTAATGTCGCGGAACGTAACCCCTTCTTCTGGGAAGTTAGGGATTGAGGCAACGTAATCATGCAAATCCAACATCTGCTTAGCTCTCCTGCTTACTTAGGTTCGTGAGCAATGATTCCAATTCAGAAGTTGAACTGTAAATCAATTGCTCTTCAAGTTGCCGACGAGCCAGGAATTGCTGATAACTAGCAGTTTCCTCTAACGCCATTGGCGCTGGCTCAGGTACGGCATTTAAAACACCATCAACCATTGTAACAAACTTTGCGTCCAAAAACACCTGTAATATCAACGTTAACATTGAACGTTCCATCCCCAAGTGCGCCAAAACCGCATCATATTGCGTTCTCAGTGCGATATCTTGGAATGAACGGGCAAACTTGTACACCTTCGCAAAGTCGGCTTTTGAAGGGACTTTTTGCAAATATGCCGGTGTCTTCGCGTAAAAGATCGGTGCCAAACGACCCGCTGGCACAAACTTTAGCAAGTCGGCCAATTGTGACATATCGTCAGGGATATCCACAAAGGCCATTGTGCCGACGCTTGTTCGGTTAAAGGCATCTTCCCAATACAACGCTTCAGCCGGCGCCTTAATTGTTGGCGCTAGTTGTTCATAATGCTTCTTGTTAAAGAAAATATACGTGGCTGGGTTGGCAAACGTTTGCGTCGTCAAACGTGTCGTACGCCAATCTAATAATGAAGATCCCTTAGCTTCGATATCCGTGAGCATCATTTGATATGACACATCCCCACGGAAACTATTTTCACTCATCGTCCCGACAATGCGAATTGACTCAAAACGGCCCGTTAGATCTTCAGCAAGCGGCCCACGACCAAATGCAACTACCGGCAATGTACCGGCAGCTGTTTCAGCCGTAAAGCGCAAGTGCTTGCCTTCACTCATTGTCTTAACGTTCTGGACACCTGCCAAATTAACGGCGAACAATGGCTCAGGATTCCCTTCACCAAATGGTGCCAGTACCTGCAATTGCTCGTAGTTTTGACGGTTAAATTCCTTGGCTGTCACTTCAGCAGCGATTCGAATTTCTGGCAAACCAGCTTCCGCCAAATGTTGATTGGCCGCCTCTTCGCGCAAAACATCACGTACCGCTTGCAAGTTGGCCGTGGGAATCGTCATACCAGCCGCACTGGCGTGACCACCAAACGCAGTCAACAAGTCACGGTGCCCGTCCAACGCAGCGAACAAATCAAAGGCCGCCACTGAACGGCCAGACCCCTTCATTTGACCATCTTCGTTATTCAAGACAATCGCAGGCTTACCCGTCGCTTCAACTAACTTACTAGCAACAATACCCAGTACACCTTCGTGCCAGCCACTACCGGCAACCACCAAAACTGGATCAGTTGTTAGCTCGGCTGCTTGAGCAAGCGCTTCTTCAGAAATCGATGCCACCAAGTCTTGACGCTCACGGTTCAACTTATCAATGCGCTTGGCTAGTTCGCTGGCTTCCTCAGGGTCATCTGACAACAATAGACGCACACCATCTGTTGCATCAGCCATACGTCCCAACGCATTCAAACGAGGCCCAATCGTAAAGCCGATAGTCATTGAGTCAATATCCGCTTGGGCAGTGCCAGCAACTTCTAACAAAGCCGCCAAACCAGGGCGTGGATCTTCTTTCAAGTTCGCTAAGCCCATCGCCACAATCGCGCGATTTTCATCGACCAACTCCATAACGTCAGCCACTGCACCTAAGGCCGCTAAGTCCATCACCTCATCGGCTGGTTCTTCTAGCAACGCTGATGCCACCTTAAAGGCGACTCCGGCACCAGAAAGGCCGCCGAATGGGTAATCACCTTCCGGGTGACGCGGGTGCACAACCGCAACCGCATCAGGTAATTGTTCTGGCAACTCGTGGTGGTCGGTCACAATGACATCAACGCCATTGGCCATCAACCAGTTCACTTCTTCACGACCCGAGACACCGTTATCGACCGTAATCAACAACTGCATGCCTTCACTAGCCAAGCGTTGATATTGCGCCATATTAGGGCCATAGCCATCATTAAAACGGTTCGGCACATAATAACTCACATCAGCACCCATCAATTCAAGTGCCCACGTCATAATCGCCGTACTAGTAATCCCATCGACGTCATAGTCACCGTAGACCACAATCTTTTCACCGTTGTCGATAGCTGTCATAATACGGACAATCGCCACATCCATGTCATGCAACAAAAACGGATCATACAACGCGTCCATCCCCGGACGCAAAAAGGCATTGGCACTTTCAACAGTGTCATAACCTCGATTAACTAAGATTTTAGCGACCAAATCTGAAACACCGAATGTCTCAGCGATTTCTTTGGCAGCCCCTTCATTGGCTACAGCTGGAAAATCCCATTGATAGCGTGGTGAAATCATCGTTTGGTCCTCCTATCCTTCTAGTTCTTCATCATCTACTGGTGTTAGTTTAATCGGCTTGCTGTTGCTTTGCTTCCCGAATGGAATTTCAAAGACATCAAAGTCATTCACAACTCGCGTGTTTTCAAACGTCGTACGCGCTTGATAGGCCAACTCATTCGCTGACTTACCCCCATAGCGCGCCGAAATGTGCGTCAATAGTAAACGTCCAGCACCAGCTTCCTTTGCCACATCAGCTGCCTGCATGCTCGTTGAGTGGTAGTGATTACGGGCTTGCTTCCCTTCACCCTTACCGTAAGTTGATTCGTGCACCAAAACATCGGCATCACGTCCCAAAACAACTGAATTAGGTGTTTTACGCGTATCACCCAAAATCGTCACGGTACGGCCCTTTTTGGCTGGTCCAATAACATCAGCGCTCTTAATTGTGCGTCCATCAGGCAACGTGACATCCTTACCACGCTTCAACTCACCATAAAGCGGTCCTGCGGGCACGTTCATCTCGCGCAATCGGTCAACCAACAACTCGCCGGCGTGATCATGCTCCACCACGCGGTAGCCAAATGACAAAATCTTGTGATCCAAAGGCAAAGCCGTCACCGTAAACTTATCCGTGCGCAACACTTCGCCACCTTCATTAGGCAACTCCACAAACTTTAGTGGATATGTTAGGTGGGTTTGGGCAACACGCAAACTCGTTTCAACGAATTGCTTGATACCATGAGGTCCATAGATAACCAATTCATCTTCACCGCCTTGGAATGAGCGTGATGACAACAATCCTGGCAGTCCGTAAATGTGATCACCGTGTAAGTGGGTCACAAAAATCTTATCAACCTTTCGTGGTCGAATCGTTGAACTCAACATTTGGATTTGTGTACCCTCACCGGCATCAAACAACCAGACGGAATTAATTTCTTCAAGCAGGCGTAGCGCGATACTCGTCACATTACGAAAACGCGCTGGAACGCCGGCACCAGTTCCTAAAAACTCGATTTGCATGGCTTCGGAACTCCTTATCTTTCATCTCTACCAAATAAAAAAACGTCAAACTGACGGTTTACAGCTAACTATTAGTTTACCATTTTTAGCAAGGCTTTTATAGTCAATCACCCAATGGTTTCCGACTAGAACGTCACGGTCATCGTACGCGTTGGTTTCGTGACCTGCAAGCCATTCGAATCGAACAATGCTGAGAATTGCAAATCCACGCGATTCACTTTTTTGCCGTATTCCTTTGGTACCAAAGCAGTCATCATGGCTGTTGATGACCCACCGGAAATAACGCCAGAGGTCGTCGCCAGACCACTATTCACCAGCCCTGTCAGCATTGACATGGCAACTTTGTTTTTATACGTCGCAGCGGTTACGCCACGTGTCACAACGGTTTTCGCAGAATCGTTTGCAATGGTATACGAAAGCGTCAACGTATAGTACTCAGAGGATAATCCGTGGTCATTGTACAAACGACGGGCAATTTGCAAGGCATGGTTGTCACGGGCACGCTCGCGAACTAATGCAACGCCAGTAATATGATACGTGAAATCACCATCAGTCATGTACTTGTTCAGCGTCTTCATCTTCACCAGCTTCTGCTCAATACCATCAGCGGTCAATCGATATTGTCCCACCTCGGTCAATTGCGCAGTCCCCACGAAGTTAGATGACGCTTGATCAGTGGCCGTTGGCTGGTTACCAGCGCCACTCATGCTATCATCATCACCGGTTGGCGACTTAAATTGTTTTGTAAACTTCTCTTCAGCAATCGTATTCACACGTGTTTGCATATGACCGGTGAAATAAAAAAACACCATCACACTACCAACCACGACCAATAATAAGCTAAAAATCAGCCATCCTAAACGTTTCTGCATGTCTCTCTCCAATTAACCCAGCACCAATTGCTCCACCACCACGCGGTAGCCAAAAACAGGGTGCAACTGTTGTGCCTCATCACGCACAACCAGGTTTAAATTATTATCTTCTAAGGCAATGACATCCGACAACGTCACTTGCCGGTCAACATCGGTACCCAATATCAATTGATCACCATCAATCCCGACCAATCGCAATGGCACGATGTCACCATCAACCCTAGCTGCCAACAACCGGTCAATCGGCATACCAGCCGTCGACAATTTAAAATCCGCTAGCAACATGTTTATCACCTTTTCCTATTAGCCTATTTTGCCATAAAAAAAGATGACGAACCTTAAACGGTTGCCATCTTCCCTTAAAATTCTGGAGTATTATCACAGCAGCTGTTGGTCTAAAACCCCTGACTGAAGTCAGGGGCAGACCAAAAACGCACCTGATAAGGGCGACTTGGTCACGTCGAAGGTTTAAAACCTCCGACGTGACCAGTCTACTTTATCCGAAGAAGCCCTTCTTGTGCTCGCCGTTCATCGCAGCTTGGAAGGCTTCAAGGGCCTTCTTTTGGTCCTTGTTCAACTTCTTAGGCACATCAACGTAAATTGTCACAATGTGATCACCTTGACCACCACGCATAAATGGCGCTCCTTGACCACGTAGACGGAAGTTCGCTTCAGTTGGCGTTCCAGCTGGAATCTTCAACTTCTTCAAACCATTAACCGTCTTAACCTCAATTTCACCACCAAGAACGGCTGTGGCATAATCAATCGCAACACGTGAGTAAATTGTGCCACCATCGCGCTCAAAGCCATCCTTTGAGGGCGCAACACGGAAGACCACGAACAAATCTCCGTAAGGACCACCGTTGTAGCCGGCCTCACCTTGACCAGACAAGCGCATTTGTTGACCGTTCTCGACACCGGCTGGCACCGTCACCTTCAACTCCTTGCTTTCTTGGCCACCGTTCTCCGTTGAACGCGTGTATGAAATCGTTGTTTCCTTACCAAAAACAGCTTCCTCAAACGTCAAGTTCATGCGATATTGCAAATCTTGACCCTTGCGAGGACGGTTAGGATCTTGGAAGCCACCGCCAAACATTTGGCTAAAGATGTCCCCAAGGTCTGAGAAGTCGCCGTATTGGCCACCACCAAAGCCACCGAAACCACCTTGACCGCCAAATCCACCAGCTTGACCATCAGTTGCACCGTATTGGTCGTACATGGCACGCTTTTGCTCGTCACCTAGCGTCTCATAGGCTTCTTGAATTTCCTTGTACTTCGCCTCGGCACCTTCCTCGTGGTTGATGTCTGGGTGATACTTCTTTGATAGCTTACGGTAAGCCTTCTTAATCTCATCTTGTGAAGCGCTCTTATCAACGCCCAAACGCTCGTAGAACTCTGTGTTGTTCATGAGGCCAATCCTCCCAATTTTCTCAATATGTATCACAAAGCGAGGCATTGCGGCCTCGCTTCGTGTCACTCAGTAACCATAGGGGTAGTTAAGAATGTGTTTTTAGTTACTAAATTACTTCTTGTCGTCAGAAACGTCTTCGAAGTCACCGTCAACCGTGTTGTCATCGTTTGATGCAGCACCGTCAGCAGCTTGTGCACCTTGCTCAGGAGCAGCTTGTTGATACAACTTAACTGCCAATTCTTGGGCAACCTTCTCCAAAGCTTCCTTCTTTGTCTTCATGTCATCCAAGTTGTCAGCTTCCTTAGCAGCCTTCAACTCAGCAACCGCGTCTTCAACTGGCTTCTTGTCAGTATCAGGCAACTTGTCGCCAACTTCTTCCAAAGTCTTCTCTGATTGGAAGATCAATTGGTCAACATCGTTACGCAAGTCAACTTCTTCCTTACGCTTCTTGTCGGCCTCTTCGTTAGCCTTGGCGTCATTCATCATACGCTCAATTTCTTCTTCTGACAATGAACCTGAGCTTTGGATGGTAATCTTTTGCTCCTTGTTCGTTCCCAAATCCTTAGCAGATACAGAAACGATACCGTTACGGTCGATGTCAAACTTAACTTCGATTTGTGGAACACCACGTGGTGCAGCAGGAATGTCAGTCAATTGGAAGCGACCCAACGTCTTGTTGTCGGCAGCCATTGAACGCTCACCTTGCAAAACGTGGATATCAACAGCTGGTTGGTTATCAGCGGCCGTTGAGAACACTTGTGACTTTGACGTAGGAATCGTCGTGTTGCGGTCGATCAACTTCGTGAACACACCACCCATCGTTTCGATACCCAATGACAATGGCGTAACGTCAAGCAAAACAACGTCCTTAACGTCACCAGTGATAACACCACCTTGTACAGCAGCACCCAAAGCAACGGCTTCGTCAGGGTTGATTGAGTGATCTGGCTCCTTACCAGTCAAGGCCTTAACAGACTCTTGCACAGCAGGGATACGCGTTGAACCACCGTTCAAGATAACCTTGTCGATGTCGTTCATCGTCAAACCAGCATCCTTCAAAGCGTTGCGAACTGGCTCTTCAGCACGCTCTACCAAGTCAGCCGTCAATTGGTTGAATTGAGCACGCGTCAAAGTCGTTTGAATGTGCAAAGGACCTTCATTCGTTGCCGTGATAAATGGCAAGTCAATTTGTGCTTCGTTAGCTGATGACAACGTCTTCTTTGCCGTCTCTGCAGCATCCTTCAAACGTTGCAAGGCCAACTTGTCAGCCTTCAAATCAACACCGTGCTCGTTCTTAAAGTTCTCAGCCAACCAGTCGATAACCTTTTCATCGAAGTCGTCACCACCAAGGTGCGTGTCACCGTTCGTTGACAAAACTTCGAAGACACCATCACCCAACTCAAGGATAGAAACGTCAAACGTTCCACCACCCAAGTCGTAAACAAGAACCTTTTCGTCGTTCTCCAACTTGTCCAAACCGTATGCCAAAGCGGCAGCCGTTGGCTCGTTGATGATACGCTCAACTTCCAATCCAGCAATCTTTCCGGCGTCCTTCGTAGCTTGACGTTGGGCATCGTTAAAGTATGCAGGAACCGTGATAACAGCCTTATCAACCGTCTCACCTAGGTAGTCTTCAGCGTACTTCTTGATGTATTGCAAGATCATTGCTGAGATTTCTTGTGGTGTGTAGTCCTTACCGTCTACAGTCACCTTGTAGTTGGCATCACCCATGTGTGACTTGATTGACAAAATCGTGTCTGGGTTTGTGATGGCTTGGCGCTTTGCCGTGTCACCAACTTGCACTTCGCCGTTCTTAAATGAAACAGCTGATGGTGTCGTGCGACCACCATTAGGGTTAGTGATAACCTTTGGTTGTCCACCTTCCAAAACGGCAACAGCTGAGTTTGTAGTTCCCAAATCAATTCCAATGATCTTTGACATAATTACTTTACCTCTTATTGATCAGTTTTTTTGTTTTATTAAATAAATGAATAGTTGTTTAGTTATAAACAGCTACCATTGCTGGACGAATCACACGGTCCGCCAAGACATAACCCTTTTGAAGAACCTGAGCAATTGTATCTGCCGGGTGATCATCATCAGCCGGTACAGATTGAATTGCTTGGTGGAAGTTAGGGTCAAACGGTTCACCTTCGGCTCCAACAGCCTTGATGTCGTTATCTTCCAAAGCAGATACAAGCGTCTTGTATACCATCTCGACTCCCGTCTTGATTTGTTGTGCCGCTGCATCATCCGCTTCAACTTGCAAAGCACGTTCCAAATTATCAAGCGCTGGCAAAACTGACTTTGCCAAGTTTTGGCTAGCATACTTCACTGCCGTTGCTTGTTCCTTTGCATAACGTGTTTGCATGTTTTGCATTTCTGCGTGAGCACGCAAGTACTTGTCTTCTGCTTCAGCGATTTTTTCTTCCGCTTCTGCAATCTCCGTTTCTAGCGCAACGATTGGATCTACATCCGCCGTTGCGTCGGTGTCAACATCCGGTGTCTCAACCGTTTCTTCTACAACTTCTTCTTCAGGAGTTTGCTTATCCTCTGCCATGCTAACACCTCTTTTCTAACGATAATATTCTAATAACTGTGTTGATAATGTACTGCGGTAGGCATCTACCAAATTAACAACATCCGCGTAACGCATTGCCGTCGGTCCAAGCACTGCCAGCGCACCGACACCATGTTGTGGCACGCGATATGTGGCTGAAATCAAACTGTATGGTGACAACAAGCTGTTCCCGTTTTCATCCCCAATTTGAATTAACACCCCATCGTTTGCGTTCCCCATTACCTGGCGCATCGCACTTGGCGCATCAAGCAATTGCAATAATTGCTTGATTTCTTGCAGCTCCGTGTCATCCGTGTAGTCCAACACATTCAGTCGACCACCGACAAACACTTTATCGCGAATCGAGCGAGCCAAAACATCACCGAACAATTGCAAGAATGCAACTGGTGTGCGAATTGTTCGCTCCATCTTTAATGGTAGATCTCCTGACAATGTTCGCAACACATCCACAATCGGTTGGTTAACCAACGTTTGATTAATGTAGCGAACCATGTCATCCAGACCACGTACATCCATTCCCTCGGGTAGTCTAAAACTCTGACTTGTAACTTGGCCGTCGTTCGTGACGATAATTGCCATCACTTGTTGACCGTCGACCGGTACCAGCCGGAACCCAGACAATCGCGTGTCAACTGATTCCGGCTTCAATGCAACCACCGTGTAACCTGTTATATTTGCTAATTCAGTCACCATCGTCTGCATCAAATCGTCAATTTGTTGAAAATTACGATTGAAAACACGCTCAAGGGATTGTTGAGCAACCTGGGTCATGTGTTCACTACGCATAATCTTATCTACATAGTAACGATAACCACGTTGTGAAGGTACCCGTCCCGACGATGTATGTTCCTTTTGCAACAAACCTTGCTCTTCCAATGAGGCCATCTCATTACGAACCGTGGCTGAACTAACTGCCAACCCTAATTCTTCAAGCAACGTTTTTGATCCAACAGCTTTACCGGTTTTTGCGTAATCTTGAATTATTGCGGCCAAAATTAACCGCTGCCGTTCTGTTAACATACGCTGCACCTCTCTTAGCACTCTCAAGTACTTCGTGCTAACGATTATTATAATACACGCCTCATAGACCCTTGTCAACAATTTTAGCACTCTAAATTTTAGAGTGCTAAAAAGCGTCACAATCCCTTACGACGCTTACGTTTCTATTTCCTAATTCTTAGCACAATGCGAATAAATTCAATCGTTGATTCAAACATTCTTTTACCAGAGAACAACAAGACTTGGTTGGCCGCCTTAGCAACTGGCGTATCGAACGAAACGACCACCAACGCATAAACAACCAAACCAACTGCTGCTTCCAGCGCTGAATACTTTGGGTACGCTGGCACACCAGCATGCACCATCGCAATCAACACGACCGCCGTGACAACACCAGCCACTATATAGCGCCAAATCACTGCCACCAAATGCCACAAGTGAATAACATGGCGCAATGAGATTAATTGCAAAACTAACGCCACGATTTCACTAATCAACGCAATCCACGCAGTGGCCATCACACCCAACCACGGAATTAAGACCAAACTCAATACCACATTGATGCCCGTGGCAATTTGAACCGGCATCGACAAATTGCGGAAGCCACGTTCAGCTGCCATTTGTTGCAACGCCAGACTGTATCGCCATGAGGCCACCACAATCACAAAGGCGAGTACGTGCAAAATCGCTCCGACTTGTTCGTAAGCGATGCCCAAGAACCAATAAACCGTTTGCGATCCAACCACAGCCACACCGACCGCAATAATAATCGCCAAAGCCGCGCTGTTCTCAACCGCATCATAAAATGATTGTTGTACACCAGAGGCATCCCCTTGTTGTCGTTGTTCAGTCACTCGGCCCATCATTGCAATCCCGATACCAAGCACCAGTGCAATCCCGACTTTCACCACCAGTTCGGCACTGTAGTACGAAGCAACCTCGTCAACGCCATCGTGCCAAAACAGCAACACTTTATTCAAGTACAACGCCAGCTGTGGCAAAATTGCCGCCAAGAAGAACGTGGCCATCAAACGCATATGGCGTCGAATTGGAATACGAGCCACATCGACACGTACTAGGGTCTGTGGCAATTTAAACCACATCACCACATTTCCGGCAATCGTTGTAATGGCCAATAGCAGGATGAACGCTGATAAGTCATCTGGACTTTTAACGAAGATGATCAACGGCACAAAACGAGCCATCTGAATAATCGCATCGCGACGCACCACAATGCGCGTTTTATTAATCCCATTAAATAGCCATGAAATGTCTAACATTGCACCAACGTAGAATAACAACTGCAACCTGATTGCCCCTTCATATGGCAGGGCAAACAGTTGTACAAAACCATAGGTCAGTAACGCTAGTATGATGAAGATGACCAACTGAATGGACCAAACGCCCCAAAAGAAATGCGAATTTCCTTTTTTATCAGGTGGCATCTTATTCAATTCAGTCTGCGCATAAAGACGAATACCGGTTGAAAAGATACCAATCGTCAACATTACCAGCGCATATGTCCAAACCTGAATACCAAAAGCATGTTGCCTTAAAATATGGGCGATGTAGGTCAAGAAGAAGAGCGGTACCAATTCCGTTGGTAGTCGCATCCCCGTTTCCCGTAAATAAACTTTTAATAATTGCATATGAAACTCTTCCCTACACTCTAATATCTTTTTCTAATAATAACAAACTTCTATTAACAAATGGCATAAAAAATAGGCATCTCACAAATATGAGATGCCTAAATTTCAATTATTTAAGATCGTTAAAGCGTTCTTCCGTTCGAATCAATGCTAATTCAAAGTTACGCTTCTCGTTTGCTTGGATTGCGTTCAACAACGTTCCAGCAAACAAGGCCAAGATGGCAATCAACAAAACAATCATTGAAACAACCAACGTTGGCATGTTCAAAACTAAGCCTGTGGCTGCGAATGGCAACCAAACGCGACCAACAAAGAAGGCCAAACTAATCACTGCCAAAATACCAGCAATCCAACCAAAGAATGCCATTGGGTGGTAAATGCGGTACAAGTTAGCAACTGCCTTCAAGACACGAATACCATCACCAACAGTGTCCAACTTAGATTCTGAACCTTCTGGACGGTCACGGTATTCAATAACTTGGTTTTCAACCAACATCTTCTTTTCTGTTGCGTGAATTGACATTTCTGTCTCAATTTCGAATCCACGTGACAAAACCGGGAACGTCTTCACAAAGCGGAAACTGAAGGCACGGTAACCCGTCAAAATGTCCTTGATGTCCGTCTTAAACAATGTGTTAATCAACATACGGACAGAACTGTTTCCAACGTTGTGGAATGGACGCTTGTTTTCTTCAAAGTATGTTGAAGACAAACGATCACCAACCACCATGTCGACCCCGCGCTTCGTTACGCGTTCAAACATTTCTGGCATCGCCTCAACCGGATACGTATCATCGGCGTCAATCATAATGTAAGCTTCCGCCTCGATTTCACGGAACATACGACGAATTACTGCACCCTTACCTTGCGCATATTCGCGGCGGACAACAGCCCCGGCTTGTTCAGCCAACTCGACCGTGTTGTCCTTTGAGTTGTTATCATACACATAGACGACAGTCCCCGGAATATTCGCAGTCGCTGCTTTTACATCTGTGACAACCTTTGCAATTGTTTGTGATTCATTGTACGCAGGAATCAATACCGCTAACTTATCCATATCTTGTGTCTACCTTTTATTACATTTATCAATAACAATAATCATACCTGATTTAGATTTTTTTCACAATAACAGTTAGATTACCTCATTTTGCCTTTTTTATGAACACCGGCTTGTAGAAAGCAATCAAAATTGGCAACGCATACAACGCTAGGAATGCATAACGATAGTAGCCGTTAACCGGTGATAACGTCGCCGTCCCTAACATCGCCAAGGCAGGCAGAATCAACAACCAGCGACTGCCACCACCGCGAACAATGACCAAAGCCAACAAAATCAACAAGGCCCAAAGCGCGAATGCTGTGTGCGTCACCAACTTAACCATTGGGAAGTTAGCATAAATTGTATAAGCGCCATAACCAAAATCACGTTGCGCCTTTGTCGTCATAAACGTGTAGTCGTCATACCAATCAGGGTGCAAATAATCAATCGGATCCATGTAACCCCATCCCAAAATCAAACCATCCCCACCATCTGGGTGGTTTTGGAACAAGTTAAAGTACAAACTATTAGCTTGGATATACATCTCGATGTATTGAATTGGGTGCTTAAGGAGCATCTTCTTCCAAACTGACATAAAATCACTGATTTCACGCTTCGTCTTAGCTGTATTCTTCATCGACAACTTACCGCTTTGAATTTTCTTCAAATCATCACGATCACGAATGAACGTATCCACTGGGAAAGTCGTCTTCAAGTTATCGGCTTGTTGCACGTTGTAGTACTTTTCAATCGTTGCCAACGGCATAACTTTATTAACCTTAGCCAAGTCCGCCTTGGTAAAGTCCTTCTTGTTCACAATGACTTGTTGCGCCACTTGTCGAAGTGGAATCGTTAAGGCCTCACCTGACGAACCAGGAATCACACCCTTCGCAGGCAGATACATATTGTTCCAAGCAAATGTTAAGCCGAAGATAGCAACGAAACTAACCACAACTGGCAACAAAGCCTTACGATTCTTGATAGCCGCAAACACAATCAACAAGACGCTAGCCAAATCCACTACGTACGCACCATCTTTACGATAGAGCGACATCATCAACCCAAACACCGCGTACAACACATAATGCCACCAGGCGACCTTAGCAAAGCCATGCTTGAAGACTGTTTCAGCGACCAATGCGTACATCAAGAAGAATCCAAGGCCGAAGCCGTAGTAAAGCACTGTCTTATCAATCATTACCATTGTCAAACCAACAACTGGTCCGGCAAAGAAACCGTAAACGAGCCAACCAAGCACTTTACCACCACGCTTGAATGCGTACGTTGCCACGGCCGCAAAAATTGGCGCATTAATCAAAATTTGAACAACCACCACAAACAAGACAGCATTGTTAACCGATCCAAACCAACTACGACCCAAGTCAAACAAGAAGCCAACAATTAGCGTGGCTAGCCAAGGGTGGTGATTAGTTGGCACGTACGTCCAGTTATACGCCTTGAGTGTTTGATGTTGGTATTCCATAAATTGACGGAACCCATCCCAAGTGATGACACCTGGCACGTAGAAATGAACCCAAAACGCCCAAAACACTAGTAACGTCACAAGCACCAACCAGTAATTGACGCGGGTCTCGCCTTCTTTAAAGTGCAATACGTAGGCCAAACCTTGAAACGCACGCGCAAACAGCAACGTGTAACCAGCAATCGCAATCAGTGTAACTGCGACTTGACCGAACGAACTCGAACCGTCTAGGTACGCCGCGCCGGTCATCTTGGCTTGCGCTTCGTTTGAAACCAACGCCGCTGGAATGTTCACCAACAAAGACAAGCCAAATGCCAATACCCAAGTTAACCATGGGAAGCGAAGTGTTTGGTGCTTCGCTTTGCGATAAACCACAAATACTAACGCAACAATTGCCAAACTGGCCATCATCTTCACGTTATCAACTGCAAATCTCAGGTGCAGTTCCCTATCATTAACCACACTCGGGTAAATAATCTCCAGTGCAACCAACATCACAAGCCATTGTGCGTAAGCTGCCCCTCTCTTGATGTATGCAATCACAATCTCACTTCTTTCACTTTGCTGCATCTCGTTGATGCTTGTAGTAAATAATAAAACTCATGTACAACGGAATAATCAACAATCCAGGCATTGCATACCGCATATTACCGTTGACCGGCGCCAACTTAGCGGTCATAAACAAGGCTAATCCTGGCAACAAAATCAACCAGGTCGTCTTTGACTTGTATAACCGCATGGCCACGACACCAAAAATCAACATCAAGAATGGCATTGCCGTGTGAATGAACATTTCAACCAATGGGAAACGCATGTAAATCCACATCGCTGCATTGTCGTTTTCACGGTCCTTCTCGGACAAGTACATGTGATAATCTTTGTACCAATCAGGATGCATCATGTAGGCGTCATCCATGTAGCCCCAACCAAGCATCAAGCCATCTGACTTATCATCCGTTTCTTCAAACGGATTGAGATAGCGACTACTTGCCTGCAAGTACACTTCCACAAACGTAATCGGGTGTTGCAACAACATCTTGCGCCACACACCCATGAAGTCTGAAATTTCCTTTTCAATCTTAGGGGTCGGTGCCTTCTTATAAACACCTTCCTTCACGAATTCAATTTCTGCTGATCCGCGTAAGAATGAATTCACTGGGAACGTCGACTTCAAATTATCACCTTGATTAATATCATAGCGGTCTTTCAAATGCTTAATTGGCATAATTTTGTCGATTTTCTTCAAATCAGACTTTGAAATTGACGCCTCATCCGTCAACACAACGTATGCCATCTGGCGCATCGGAATCGTTAGTGCTTCACCCGCCGAACCCGGTTGAACGTGCATTGCCGGAATCGCGACATTATTCCAAATGGCATTGCCACCAAGAATAACCACCGTCGCAACCGCCACTGGCACTAACCCTCGACGGAACTTGATAAAGCTCAAAACCAATAAAATCAAACTAGCTAAAATGACGACGTAACTACCATCTTTGCGGAACATGCCCAACAAGAAACCAGCAACCGCATACGCCACGAACAACCACCAAGCCGGCATCGTGCGTTGGCCGATTTTCTCGGTAATCAATAACAACACCAAGAAGAACGCAATCACCCACGTAAAGTAAAAGGTTCCCTTATCAACCACTTGTTGGTTCATCGCAATGATGGGACCCGCAAAGAACGCAAACGTTGACCAGCCTAAGATACGACCACCACGATCAAAGGCGTACTTTGTCGCTAACGCATAAATTGGTGCTCCGATGATCATTTGTGCAATGACAATCATCATGACACCGCCATTTGCATCACCAAACACCGTTCGCCCCAAGCTAAAGAGTCCACCAAAAATCAACGTCGAGAACCAAGGATGATGGTTCGTTGGGTAATACGTGAAATCCAAAGCCGGAATGCGTTGATGTTGCACTTCAAGCAACTGACGGAAGCCATCCCACGTGACGACACCTGGGAAATACGGCACCGTCCATAGCAACCAAAATACAACCATCGCAAGCAAGATTGGCCAGTAAGCCACTCGCTTTGCCGGCAAATTGATTTTGGCTAGTAACCCCGCTAATCCACGGAAGAAAGCCACAAACAGCAATGTGTATCCAACAATCGCCAATAACGTAATTAGCATGTTGGCCGGTGTACCAATCAGATAACCCGCCCCCATCATTTTCACTTGGGTTTCATCGGCCACCAACGCTTTGGTCACCACTACAATCGCAGCAACAAACACACCTGCTAACCAAGTCCCGCCTAATTGCCAACGGTTCAGGTCGCGTGTTGCAAATTTTTTCTGTAAAACAAACGCGCCAAACACCATTAGGAAATTAAACAGTCCCATGCCGTTTGGCTCATCAAATCGTTGACCAATTTGCGTCGTCGCATAACCAGCCGGAAAAACAACCGTTGTTGCCAACAGAGCTAATCCCCCAGCCACGATTGGCCAATACTCTTTTATCTTATTTATCATCTATATGCCATCCTAAAAGTCCTACCTAAAAGCATACCAGAAATCACCCTAGCTGCCCACCTGACTTTGCCCGTCTGACGGTACAAATCGCGCCAAATAAAAAAGCAATATGCATCAGCTGTACATTGCTCATTATCAATTTTGCTTACTTGAAAAAGTCGCTTGTCGTGAGGTAACCATCACCTTGTGACAAGTCATATTGCACATAGCACAAGTCAGCCAACAAATCGCGTTGCTTCTTGCTCAACTTCGACTCTGAAATTTCTTTACCTTCAGCGTCGGCGAAGGCCAACTTACCATCATTCAAACGCTTGAAGTTAGCGACTGCCGGTACCTTGTCAGCAATTTCAGTTTGCAACGCAAAGTATGGTGTCACCTTCATGTTGCTCATTTGTAGCATCATGCTTGAAAAATCACTCGGTGATGCATAAGGTCGTGAGACGTCACCCGTCCCATTCTTTTCCTTAGCAGCATCATTTTACCAAATGAAGTACTCAGCCGTGTGTGACAATACCGGATTCTTTTGTTGGTTCACAAACGTGAAAATACTAGGCCAGTGATCACCATAGAACAACAACGTAATCGGACGAGACGTCTCATTCAACTTCTCAAGCAAAAGTGGTAACTGCTTGTCGGTTTGGTGAATGCCTTCCAAATACATTTCGACTTGCCCCTTGGCGTCCTTGTCCGGCACATCCGCCGTAATCTTATCCTCGTCAGACAATTCCAAAGAATTCTCAGGATATGGCAAGTGATTTTGCATCGTCAATAGTTGGACAAATTGACTGTCCTGATCATCAGCCTTCTTGATGTAGTATTCCAGATCAAGGAACGCTGCTTCATCACTAATGTAACCGCCACCTGGCAAGTGGTGACCAAATGGCAATCCGCCTGATGAATCACTATCCGTGTTGTAGAACGCTTGCATCCCCAACTTCTTGTAGGCTCCCTTACGGTTATAGAATGTACCGTTAAACGGGTGAGTTGAAGCTGTTGAATCAAAGTAGCTCAAGATTGATGGCGCTGCCTTAACGTGTGAAATCATCTGCGTGTATGGCGTATCAATCTTCTTGTTGTACCCAGCCACAGGCATACCTGTCAATGACATGTACTCCATATTGGCCGTACCACCACCAAACCCAGACGAAACCATTAAACCACTGGTTGTTTGTGACATGATTTCCTTCAAGTTTGGCACCACCGGTTGGTTCGTTGTAATAGAAGGAATTCGTTCAGGATTCATCAATGATTCACTCAATAGATAAATCACCGTTTGACCCTTGAATGATGAATTTTGACGCGTTGCATTGATGTCCTTAGCAACGGTCGTATACTTCTTTTCAATTTCGGCCATCTTGGCTTCCGAATAACCGGCTGGTTCATCCATATGGACCGTATTCACGTTCGCATTCTTTAAGAACACAAGCATTGGCCCGTTCATCGCTGCGTCAGCTGAACTGGCAAAATCTTGAGGTTGATTATCCAGCGCGCCATAAACAGTGTCCAGCATCTTCGTTGGCATCACCACTGGTAAGCTCATCAAGATCGCCATTACAACAACCGTTGCCACGCGGGGCCAGCGACGATCATACACCGGTGCCACAATCACGTTTAACACTGCGCGGAAACGTTTTGCAAACGGCTTATTTGGCTGATTGCGCCAGGCACCACGATGGATAAGCCAATCACTCATAATCAACAAAACAAAGACCAAGGCAAAGCCAGCTACTGCGATAATAATCGCATGCAATGTGCCATCATCCAACATCTTCAACAATGAGTGCGCTGAGGCAAGTTCAGAAACGTCGCTCGGCAAAATCGCCTCATTACGAAGCATCATTTTTTGGTACAACGCTAGTGTCAAACTAACCGACAATCCCACATAAATCAAAATCGCCGTACACCAACGATTAAACAGCGTCAGTAACACCGCAAAGAAGCCAGCCAACCACAAGGCACTCAAATAAAGAATGCCGCGGTGGCCCAGAATCCACCAAACAATGCCACGAGCAGCCTTCGCACCGTCACCTGTTTGGCCGGCCATTCCCCAACCTTGGTTGACGGCCGCCACCTGAAACGCAAAAGTTGTCGCCAACCCAAGCAATAGGCTGACTGCTGTAATAATAAGTGCCTTCACCACCCCTGGTTTGAGCGCTATTTGATTAATCTTCGTCAACAAATCTAATCACCATTTTCTCTATAAAATAATAGCGGGAATTCCTGCAAAAATCCCCGCCAGTGTTGTTTTTAAAAATTAGTACCAACCATATGAGCGGATATGTCCCCACGCATTTTGTGGGTTACCGTAGCGGTTAGCAATGTAAGCCAATCCAACACGTGCTTGTCCTTCAACAGACGTATCAGTGATACCTGTCGTTTGGAAGAAGCCGAAGTATTGACCGTTTTGCGCGTATTGATTCCAACCTGATTCGTAACTAATCAACAAGTTCAAGTAGTATTGTTGGTTGTGATCCCAACAATACCATGATTGGGCGAAGTTATTCATTTGGTCTTGCACTGAAGCAGAACCCGTACGCGTTACAACACCATTGCCATCAGCTGAGTACGTTGAACCGTTCAAAGAGAATTGCGTGTTCTTACGCATGTTGAACGTACCATCGTTACCGAAGTAGTATTGCTTACCACCGATGTTCACCAAACCTTGGGCAGCACGACCGTCGCCACCAACCCAGTATGTGTTACCCCAAGCATATTCCCATTGGTTATCTTGACGCACACCGTTTTGGAACCAGTAGTAGGCACCCATGTAGAAGCGGAACCCTGTGAAACGTGAACCGTTTTCCATCCACAACCATTGGCCAGCAGTTTGATCAAACACATAACCATTTGAGCGACCACGCATGTAGAATGTGCCGTTATCACCGAAGTTGTAGGCAACACCGCCGATTGAGTAGTGTCCTTGCACTGAACGGCCGTCGTTACCAACGTAATACGTTAGACCCCATTCAGTTTCCCAGCTGTTTTCTTGACGCACACCATTTACAAAGTAGTAGTACGCACCCATGTAGTTACGGAATCCCGTGTACTTTTGACCACCCTCGAACCAGTACCAACCTGTACCATCGTTCAAGTAACCCGTCTTTTGTTGTGATTGAATTGACTCAAGTGTATCAGCTGAAGCTGTCGTTTCAAACATATTACTGTTCAAAGCAACCAACCCCGCTGTCGCTGCCATCGCTGTTAATGATAACTTTACTCGTTTACTAACCACTTTTCATTTCTCCCGTTTTTCGGTCTCTATTTTTAAACACAAATTTAAATCTTTAGTCTTTAAAAATTTTACCTATCGAAAATAACAGTCCGTTAGTGATTATGTCGCAATTTGTTATCATTCATTTCTTTTTTGTAACAAAAAAGCAGTAACTCCGCAAAAGTTACTGCTTTATCAATATATTTACTATCGCAAGTAATACGTGCCGTCATTTCCGAAGAAGTAACGTTGTCCATCAATCGTTTGCCAACCTTGGACAGCACGACCATTTTGGTCTGTGTAGTACTTGTACCCCCAGGCTTCACGCCAGCCTTCATTTTGACGAACACCATCTACAAACCAGTAGTACGTGCCCATGTAGAAGCGGAATCCTGTGTACAATTGGCCGTTCTCATACCAACGGTAACCACCGTTGTATTGTGATCCGTCATACAAGTAGCCACTCTTGGTGCTGTTTGTATTGCTGTTGTAGTCACTAAGGTCACCGGTAAACTTTGAGCCATCTGCATTGCGCAAGTAGTACGTACCGTCGTTACCGAAGAAGTAACGTTGACCGTTAATCGTTTGCCATCCTTGCACAGCACGGCCACTGGCATCTGTGTAGTACTTGTTACCCCAAGCTTCACGCCAACCGGCATTTTGACGAACACCGTCAACGAACCAGTAGTATGTGCCTGTGTAGTAACGGAAGCCAGTGTATAGGTTACCATCTTCGTACCAGCGGTAGCCACCGTTGTACTTTGAGCCGTCGTACAAGTAACCGCTCGCTGTACCACGGAGGTTAAACGTACCATTCGTACCAAAGTTGTAGGCAACACCGTCAATAATGTAGGCGTCTCCTTGGACTGAGCGACCGTCAGCGCCAACGTAGTAGGTGTTCCCCCACTCCTTAACCCACTTGTTTTCTTGACGAACACCGTTAATGAAGTAGTAGTACGCACCGTAGTACATACGGAAGCCGGTGTACAATTGACCGTTCTCTAGCCAACGCCAACCATCTGACGTATTTAGATAACCGGACTCACCACCGCGAAGGTAGAACGTGTTGTCTGTGCCGAAATCATAAGCAACGCCGTTAATCTTGTAGGCCTTTCCTTGAACAGAACGGCCATCAGCACCGACGTAGTAAGTCTTACCCCACTGTGAGACCCATTGATTTTCTTGACGCTCACCATTTACAAAGTAGTAGTACGCGCCGTAATAGCTGCGGAACCCAGTGTATGGTTGTCCGTTTTCAATCCACTTCCAGGTGCCATCACCCATTTGGAGGTAACCTGACTTGTCACTGTAACGCTTGTAGTATGTGTTGTTATCACCATAGAAGTTAACTTGGCCATCAACGATAACATAGTTTTGTTGCAAACGGCCATCCTTACCAACGTAGTAAGTCTTGCCGTCTTGCGTGACTTCACCAGCTTGCTTAACCAAGTTGTGTGTTTCTGGATCGAACCAATAAGCCACACCGTTAATCTTGGTGATACCTGACGCCAAAGCCAACTTACCATCGGCACCCTTCGTCACGTATTGTGCATCCCCATTATCAAGATACTGCCAACCGACGTGGGTTGCTTCATAATTTGCCGTCGTGTCGTGCTCAGAACCATCCGTCAAAACATTAGCGTGGTCTTCCAAGAATTGGGCGACAATCGCTGACATCTTTTGGTATGTTTCGGCAGTTGGGTGAACCGTCTTATCACCCAATGCGGCTGGTGAACGATCAATCTTGTAGTTATCCCAGTTCAACACCGGAATCCCAAAACCAGTGTAAACGTCGGTCAATGCCTTAACCATGTCATTGTGGCTGTATCCACCACTGTGCTTCGTATCAAAATCACCGTTTAGATAATCTGCAAATGGCAAGACACCATAAATCACAATGTTTGGGTTAGCTGCGCGCAACGCACGGATGTTATCAACCAAGCGTTGTTGCACGAAGCCCAAGTTGTTAGCACTGTAATTTAAATCGTTAACCCCAAGTTCAATCACGACAACTGGATTTGTTTCGTTCTTAAAGTTTGGGTCGGCCGTCACTTCTGAAACAGTTCGTGTGAAGTGAATTGGATCATTTGATTGTGTTGTCCCTGAAATTTGTGAACCTGAGTGTGCGTGGTTGTTATACAACGTTTTAAAGTCCATGTTCTTGTGCAAATTAACTGACCAAGAATCAACCACCGTGCTACCGTTATAACCGACTGATAGTGAATCGCCCAATGTCCACAAATTACGGTCAGCAAATGCTTGCTTAGTATCTGATGTATCCTTTTCAGGCGCCTTTTGATCAGCATTCGCTGCCGTTGGCTTAACACCTTCAAGTGATTGCGTCGTTGCTAAACTTTCTTGCGCTGGTACCACCGTGTCCGCTGAGACGTTACTACTCATTAACGTCATCATTGAACTTGTGCCCAATACAACTCCCGCAATTAAAAGTTGCTTACCTACTTTTCCCATTTCGTAATGGCCTCCCCGTTTTGCTTACTTTTAGACTACCAAATAGAACACATTCGTCAAGCCCTTTGCAATAGTAAGTATTTTTCGTTACCAAATCGTAAGAAAACGCGTGTCAGCCCCGTCATATGGGCAAACACGCGTTTTATTTGTCTTTATTTTTTAACTTTTCGAAAAATAATCATCGCAATAATTACCACTGGCCAAGCCAATGAAATGGCACTCATAATTACAAGCCAGATTGGTGTCTGCTGTGAAATCGTGACCGTGTGCGTCTTGCCTTGCAATAGCTTCGCATTAATCGCCCATTGGCCAGCAACGATTCGGCTTGGCACCAACTTGCCATCGACCTTAATCACAAGTGGCAACTTGTTATAACCTAGCACCGGCAACTTAACATGCCCGGTTTCAGTTACTGCCGGCACCGTCAACGTCATCGTTTGTGGCGTTATGTTAACCTTAGTTGGCTTAATCACCGCGCCAGATGCAGCTTGCAAGTCATGTGCCAACAAACGTAAACCGTTTTGATCATTGCCGATAAATGACAAGTTATCGGCTTTATTTGTCAAAGCTGCCTTTGGCATATAGTCCGAATAATTCATCATTAACCAGAAACGCTCCTCCCGGGTATTAGCCTCGGTAATCGCAGCTGTTTCTGGTACGCCATAGCCATCACTCAAACCTGTACCGAATTGGTCAATTTGTGCCGTTGTCAGCTCAGACAAGTGCTTTGTGCCCTTTGCAAAATTATCGACCGCCATCGCCCCATTAAACACAGCTAATGCCGTCAAAACAAGGATAATCCCCGTTGAAACTTTGTCTTCAATTTCATTCATAAAGACAATTATTTCAATCAAAGCCAATGATGGCAACAGCAAACGCGCTGGCAGCTGAATAACTGCAATCGGTGTATTTTGCAAAACGTTCCACGGGAAGATGTTCGTTGACATCAAGAACATCCCCACGCCGACGACAACCAGCACATAAGCTAACTTATCTTGGTAGAAACGACGGAACAAAAATAGCAACAATAGCAATGGCGCTAACATCAATCCCGATTCAAAGCCTGGCTGCTTTAACACAAAATCAGAGATGTTGTACGTGCGTTGCGCCAAAATAGAACTAGCTGGTGCTTTCAAGACGTTCGACATTTGCAGATACACAATCGGACCAAGCACCGCCAACGCACCCGGCACTAGCAAGACTGCATAGCGGAGACCGGCCATAAAAACGTGCCGGCGTTGTGGTGAAATAATCAACACTACAACGAACGCGATAATCATGATGAGATGCACAATCAAGAATGTCATCAAGTGCGCATACGCCATACCGACGCCACCAACCGCCATCATCAAAACTGGTGACCAACTAAAGTCTTGCTTCGCTAACACACGGTATAATCCAAAGAACGCAAATGGAATAAACATCGTCCCAGCAGCCGTTGAGAAGGATCCACTGGTTAGCATTTCCAACGCCACGTGCACTTGGAACGTGTACAGCAACGCAAATAGCAACGCTGGCTGTTTCTTCAACCCAGCCCACTTGGCAGCAACGAACGCCAAAACGCTTGTCGCAAATGTCATCAAGGCTAAGATCCATTGCAATTGTGACAAGATACCACTGACACCTGACGTCAGTGCAGCAAATACCCCAACACTTGCCAAGGGTAAAACATGTTCACGGCAATCCCAATACCGCCAAAGCTATTAAAATTCTGTGGAAATAGTCCTTACCCATTGAACCAATAATCCAACTGATGCACACGTGCTAGGTGGTAAAACATATCCACGTTCAACCACATCAACGGATCAAACATTGGCTTCACAACCACCCCGACAATCACGGCTAATACTACGCCGATGACGACATACGATATCGTTTTTTTCATTTTATCTCAACCATCCTCATAAGCCCTACTCAAATATAATCGGTATTTCTATCATATCGTGATTACACAGTAAATGTCTAATCAAAAAAGGAGCGACGAGAACCACTCATCACTCCTTTCAAATTAACCATTAACGTAGGAAGTAAGTTCCGTCTTCACCAAAGTAGTAACGCGTCCCATTGATTGTTTGCCAACCTTGTACCGCGCGTCCTTCCTTGTCAGTCCAGTACTTGTATCCCCAAGCCGTACGCCAACCTTGGTTTTGACGAACCCCGTCAACAAACCAGTAGTACGTTCCCATGTAGTAACGGAAGCCGGTAAATAGCTTACCATCTTCATACCAACGGTAACCACCATTCTTCTTTGAGCCATCGTATACATAACCAGATGTACGACCGCGCTTGTGGAACGTGCCGTTGTTACCGAAGTCGTAGGCAACGCCGTTAATCATGTAAGCATGACCTTGTACTGAGCGACCATCACCACCAACGTAGTAAGTGTTACCCCATTCTGAGACCCACTTGTTCTCTTGACGAACACCCTTGTTGAAGTAGTAGAAGGCACCCATGTAGTTGCGGAATCCCGTGTAAAGCTTACCGTTTTCGTACCAGCGCCAACCACTTGGGCTGTTTAGGTAACCAGACGCTGCACCGCGAAGGTGGAACGTGCCGTTTGTTCCGAAGTCGTATGGCACACCATCGATGAAGACGGCTGAACCTTGCACTGAACGACCGTCAGCACCAACGTAGTACTTGTTACCCCATTCTGAAACCCAACGATTTTCTTGGCGAATACCATTGATGAAGAAGTAATAAGCCCCCATGTAGCTACGGAAGCCCGTGTACAATTGTCCCTTTTCAAACCAGTACCAACCCCCGTTCAATGGTTGCAAGTAACCCGTTTGATCATTTTGACGCTTGTAGTACGTCCCATTGTTACCGTAGTAGTTGACCTGCCCGTTAACCATGATTAACCCTTGAATCAACTTACCATCAGCACCAGTGTAGTAGCTCTTGCCCGCGTTTGATACTTCACCAGCATGCGTTGCCATCGCCCCTGACTTAGGGTCGAACCAGTAGTAAGTACCCGCAATCTTTTGTGCGCCAGCAGCAAGTTGCGTCACACCGTTTGATCCCTTACCAAGACCATATTGTGCTTCACCCTTGTCATTCCAGTGCCAACCGTTTGAGTAGAAATACTTACCCGTATCCTTCTCCGTCCCTGGCGTCAAAACATTTGCGTTCTTGTCCATGAAATCAGCAACAATTTCTGACATGTGGGCGTATGTTTCACCAGTTGGATGGACTGTCTTATCACCCAATGAATTAGGTGAACGATCAATATCGTAATTAACCCAATCCAGAACTGGAATCTTGAAGCTGGCATAAACTTCTGTCAACGCATCCGTCAATTGGTTAAAGCTGTAACCACCACCGTGAATTGTGTTGAAGTCACCACCCAAGTAATTCGCAAATGGCAAAATACCGTAGATTACGACATTTGGGTTTGCTTGACGCAAAGTGCGAATGTTTTGTGACAAACGTTCTTGCACGTACTTCAAATTGTTCGAGCTGTAGTTCAAATCGTTAACACCCAACTCAATCATCACCACCGGTTGCTTATCTGACGTGAAGGCAGCATTGCCAATGACATCAGAAACCGTCTTTGAAAAGTGAATTGGCTCACCAGAAGGCTTTGGACCTGCAATTTGAGAACCAGAGTGCGCATGCTCATTGTGCAACGTCTGGTACTTCATGTTGTAGTGCAAGTTTTCTGACCAAGAATCAGAATCGTCAGCCCCGTTGTACCCAACCGCAAGTGAGTCTCCCAAGGCCCACAAGTTATGGTTAGCAAATTTCGTCTTTGTATCTGATGTATCCGTAATCACTGGTGCCACCCCAGCTGAAGGGGTTACGGCTGCAATCCCCTCAATCGATTGGGTGGTTGCTAGTGATTCCGTTGTGTGCAAAATCGTGTCAGCAGACACTGGTTGGGGCGTTGTCAGCAACGCGCCACCAGCACTCAATACCAAAACAGCCATCAATAGCTGTTTGCGTGCATCTCCCATGACTAGAAAATACCTCCCTAAAAATTCGATATGTACCAGAATACGGGGCGGTTTTAACCAATTTTCTATCAATATGTGAATATTTTAAGTTGCTTACAAAACGAAAATAAAATGAAAAGGCATGTTAGCAAAACGCTAACATGCCTGAAACATAATCTCTTTTTATGACATTGCTGTTACGCGCGGTGTAGCTTTCCCTTCACGAAATCAATAATGATTCCAGCGAAATTCGTCTTCAACGCAACACTCAAAACCATGTAGATAATGCCACCAATGGCAATTTCAATCATTGACCACAATGCAGTTGCTGGCATCACCAATTGGATTGGCCAGACTACAACGAACATGACGGCACCGGCGATAAAGTACTTCCAAACACCACCGAAAAATTGTTGCATGTCCAAATCTTTGCGCACAACCCAAATTTGGTAAATTGTCACGATCAACTCTGACAAAGCCGTTGCATAAGCCGCACCATACAAGCCCCATAGTGGAATGAAGCCGAAGTTCAACACAATGTTGACGACCGCACCCAATGTCACCGACACCGTGTAATCACGCACACGGTTAACCGGCATCAAATATTGCGTGCCGATAACATTACTCCAAGCAATGAACAGAATGATTGGTGACAAGAACGCAATCGTGACACCAGTTGGCGCAAACGGTTCACCCAAGAACCACAAAATCAACTTTTGTGACACAGCAGCCATACCGAACATCAACGGTACCGCCAAGGCCGTCACAAAGTCCATTGAACTGTAGATAGCCTTGTTAACACCCTTGTGATCCCCATTCGCAAATTGGTTCGCGACACGTGGCAACATCACCGTTCCCACGGCCGTAACCAAGGCCAATGACACCTTCACAATCTTATCAGCGTTGTCATAGAAACCTGACAAGTCCGCCGAACCGTGCGCCAACATTGGCAACATTGTCTTGTTCAATTGCAAGTAGATTTGCGTGGCAATCGTCGGAATGAACATCGCTACCGTCGGTCCCAAGTGACGCATGATTTGCATGTCAGACCACTTTGGCATCTTCACCTTACCTGGCAAGTAGAACCACATCGTGATATTTCCAATCACTTGAGTCAATGCCAGTAGCAAGATGTACTTGTTAACATCGTGACTTGACTTAACCAAAACGAAAATCAAAACCACCATGGCAATCTTAACCAAAGAATTACGGACAACCGTCTTCTTAAAGTCCTCAAGTCCCATGAAGTACCAAGAAATATCCAAAATGCCTGAGACAATCACCCATCCTTGTAGAATCAGTTGTGGGTAATACTTGTGGAACTCATTTGTCATCACTTGTGACATACCAAAGATGAACACGAAGTAAATGATCAACGCGATGACTCCCACAATGATATGTAGGATTTGGATTTCCCAGAAACGCTTGTCTCGCTCAGCAACATCATCACGAACATAAGCAATTTCACGTTGTCCGTACAAGGTAATTCCCAGTGTCGCTAGCAACAAGAAGTACGTTACAACGGAATTTGTCCACGCTTGGATACCAACACCTTGCGTACCCAAAACGTGCGCCAAGTAGGTCATCGTTAGCAACGGCGCAATCACCGTCAGCAACTGGTAACCCACGTTGTACAAATAATTTTTAACAATTTGCATGTTATTCACCTAATTTACATAATTAAAAAACACTTCTTCCAGTTTAGCACGGAAGAAGTGTTTTGAGTATGCTATTCAGATGTCAGCTTAGCCTTGCACACGGCGCGTTGCCCATGTGTCAGCGATTGACGCCCATGAGTAACGGGCATCATTCTTGTTCACGATGTCATTAAAGTGTGACACGCCAACCCCACCAGTTGGTGAGTTTGGTGAATCGTGCAAGAAGTAACCACCACCAAGGTATAGCCCCACGTGACCCAAGCCACCGAAGAAGATCAAGTCACCACGACGCAAGCTGCCCCAGTTAACACCACGGCCACGGTTTACTTGTGAGTACGTCGTTGTGTAGCTAACTGGCTCCAACGTCAAACCAGCATTAGCGTATGACCAGTGCACGAATGATGAGCAGTCAAACTCACGGCGTGCAATTGACCAGCCGTTACGACCACCACCCCAAACATATGGTGAATGACCAACCAACGTTGAGCCAATGTTAATCGCGTTATCAATTGTCCAATCAACCGTCACGTGTCCTGAGCCATTCGCCCAGTAACGGTGGCCGTTTTCATGAACGTGTTGGTTAACTGCCTTCGTGTACGTACCAGCGTGGAAGTAGTACAACTGACCATACCAGTACTCGTAACCTGAAATCACACGACCTGATCCATCAAACATGTACCAATCACCCCAACGTGACAAGTCGTATGAGTTCGTGTGCTTTGTGTATGTGTTGTGGTCGAAGTAATAGTATGACCCAGCCCACTTCACCACGTCAGTCAAGATGCGGCCGTCGGCACCAAACATGTACCAGTCACCCCAGCGTGCCAAATCATATGAGTTGGTGTGCTTCTTAAATGTGTTGTGGTCGAAGTAGTAATACGTACCAGCCCATTGGTAAACGTCAGACACAATCTTACCGTCTTCACCAAACATGTACCAGTTACCGTCTTGAGCTTGGACATAGTTGTGCTTAACCATTTGCTTCGTGTTGAAATCGAAGAAGTAGTAAGTGCCATCAATCTTTTGACGACCAGCTTGCTTTACGCCGTTCTTGAACAAGTACTTCGTCTTCGTGTTGTCAGCCATGTAACCATTAGCTGCAGCACCCTTTACGTAGTACGTGTTGCCGTTGTAACCCGTCAACACAACACCGTTTTGGTAGAACTTACCATCAGAGTGCTTTCCTGTTAGCAAAACACCGTTCTTGTAAATCTTACCGTTCTTCGTACCGTTGAACTTGGCGCCGTTAACGTACAACACGCCGTCCTTCGTACCGTTGAACTTTACACCGTTCACGTACAAGGCACCGTTCTTTGTGCCGTTGAACTTCACACCATTGACGTACAAAGCGCCATCCTTAGTTCCGTTAAACTTCACACCGTTCACGTAGTAGATGCCGTTACGAACACCGGTAACCTTCTTACCGTTTTCGTACAAAACACCCTTTCGGTCGCCGTTGACCGGCTTACCTTTTCATACAAAACGCCCTTACGGTCACCATCAACCGGCTGACCGTTCTCGTACAGAACGTCATCCTTTGTACCATTAAACTTTTCACCATTCACGTAGTACACATCGTTGATTGTTCCAGTGTATGGTAATCCATCTTTGTACATCTTACCGTCAGCTTTGGCGATTCCAGTCAAAACCTTACCATCTTGATAGTACAAGCCATCAGCTTCATTTTTACCATCTGGAATCGTAGTTGGTACAGTTGGTGTTTCAGTCTCCGGGTCAGCGGGCATTGTTGGATCTAGAGGCATCGTTGGAGTTGGCGTTTCCGGATCAGATGGCATCGTTGGATCCAAAGGCACTGTTGGTGTTAATGTGTCTGGATTTGATGGCATCGTTGGATCTAGTGGCACTTCTGGCGTCACCGTCTCAACGTTCTCCGGCACTGTTGGCGTGTCCACCTCTGGTTGATTCGTCTCGTTATCGCCTTCATCTCGAACTTCAACCGCCAAAGCTGAAGCCGTTTCACTCTTAACCTCATCAGCGGATACAGCTGACCCACCAGCCATTCCAATACCGACAATTGCAACAGCCGCAGCAACCCAGTGCTTACCGACCTTGTACATCTTTTTACGCATGTTCTACTCCCTGAAAATTAAAAAAATACTCGATACGTATCAGAATACGCACCGAGTATTAAAAATTATCAGTTAATATGTGAAAATTTTAAGGCATCAAGCGGTTAATCACTGGAATCTTTTGCAACGCCAACGTAATGGCAATTGACAACACCCAGACAAACCATGGGAACACAATAATGTGCCACCATGAACCTGCTTGTAGGTGGTATGTGTTTTCCGCGATGTAAATAATAAACTCGTGGATCACGTAGACACCTAGTGAAGCACCTGAAAGACGCTTTAACCAAGTTGCCATCTTTGGTGATGGTTCCCAGTTTTCTAACGCATCACGGACATATACCCAGATACCCAGTGGCAAGAAGAAGCCACCGATACTGAAGATACTGTATACAGCGTTAATTGTCTTACCAGCTTGATGTAACATGTACACCGTAAGACCTAGCATGAACAAAAATGCCAGTACACTACCGAGTGCATACCACTTCTTCTGTAACTTTGCTGGTGGGAATTGTTGCAAATACCAGCCGGCAAAGAAGAAGCCAATTCCTGTCGACATAATCAATGGCATGTTTGAGAAGAATGAATCAAGTGGCGTTGCACGCAACGAATGCGTGTAACCCACAATTCCAACGCCCAAGATAAACCAAGCGATTACGTACAACACTGTTTTCTTGTTTTCGCGGGTCGTAATCAATGACAAAAACGGCACCGCAAAATAGAACGGAATAATAAAGTAAAAGAACCAGAACACTGCTTGGATTTGACCATGCATCAACAAATCAAAGAAGTTGCGGATACCCCAATCATGATTCAAAAAGTAGAAATGATTAAAGATATACCAAATCAATGACCAAGCCAAGAAAGGTACAAGTACCTTCCCTAAACGCTTTTTAAAGAACGTCTTTGTGTCATATCGCTCTCGATAATTCAGCAAATTAGCGCCTGAAATCATAAAGAAAATCGGTACGGCCCAAATGAATGCGATTTGAATGACAACCGCAACACCCCAGCGAAGTGTTGGCTCATAATTAAAAGCAAATTCAGAGGTGTGCAGAAAAATCACAGCCAGCGTGGCGATGATGTTCAGCACATCCATAAAATAATACCGACGTTTCATTGGCAGCTTAGGCCTCCTTGGCGTTCGTCGCGTGCTCAACTACTGGGTTGAACTTACGACCATCCTTAACACCCTTTGCCAAAATCTTTAGCTTAGCTGAACGGTCTTCAACACCAGGTGTGACAGCCAACTTAATCCATTCCATCGTAATACGTGCGTTTGACTTCATGTGTCCCACAAAGTCACGCTTACGACCATAGTAAACCTTGTTACGGTATGAGTAGTAGTAACGTGGCGTACGATCCTTCGTATCGTTCAAGATGTTTGAACCAACGTTCGTAGCCATCTTGTGCGTTACCTTAGCCTTTGGCACAAAGTAGCCAGGGTAAACACGACCAGCGCGTTCCGTGTACTCAATATCATCACCCCAGATGAAGAAGTCAGTGATTGGCAAACCAATCTTGTCGACCACTTCACGGCTCATCAACAATGACACGAACGTTGCGTTACGCAATTGTTCTGGTTCCGTTGCATCCTCAGGGATAACACGCAAACGGTTCATTGGTGCTGGTTGGTTCATCAAAGCACGGTGCCCATCAGTCCAACGAACGTCTGATGACAAGAAGCCAAACTTAGGGTTTTCAGCAGCGTATGCCGTCAACTCAGTCAACGTGTCAGCGTGTGGCACAGTGTCATCATCCATCAACCAAACGTAATCATCAGTCGTGTTCTCCATAAAGTAACGAACACCGCGGTTGAATCCACCAGCTCCACCAAGGTTTTCTTCCAAGCGGACGTATTCAATTTGGTCACCCAAGCTCGTCAAGTATTCCTTTGTGTCTTCGTTTGACTTGTTATCAACGATGATGATGTGATCAACAGGTGTTTCAGAAGCTTGCAAAGCAGCAATAACTTCCTTCAACATTGGTAAACGATTATATGTAACGACGACAGCACTAACTGACATGTTAAGTTCCTCCTATTTGAATTACAGTGAATTCAAGCAATCTCTTCTTTTTGTTTTTCGTTCAATATCTTTTCAGGTAACGAGGACTAAAACTCGTTAAGGGTCTAAAAAACCACCGTGTTTAATAATACCATTAAATACGGTGGTAATTAAACCCTATAATGCTTTTGTTTTACGGACCTTAATTACCAGTATATAAGTTAACAATCCTATCCAAAAGATAACCGTCACGACGTAAGCAACAATGACGCTTTTTGGCGCCTTAAAAGTAATTACGGCTCGATTATTACCGGACTGTTGTTGAATAATCGGCGCACCTAGTTTCGTCACACGCGCCTTATCAGCAAGTGTCTTACCATTCACAACAATCTGAGACTCTGCATATTTGACAACCGGCAAGATAACCGTGCTTGACTTATCGCCTCGCCACTCCAAGATAAGCTTTTGTCCGTCAACTTGCTTCGTTAAATTATGCAAAGCTTGGTTTGTCACATAAGTGTCTAGGTACTGGACTTCATAGCCATTTACATGGAACCAATCATTCGCACTTAAGTTTTGTTGACTCTGCTTACTTATAGGCAGATAGTCTGGATAATTTTGTGTTGCATCTGCCACTAATAGCGATAAATCGCTCGTGTGTTCGTCATTAGCCAGCTTATCTAAGGTTAAATCCGGTGTCACAAACGCTGGCGTCGCGTATGGTTGCGTCACAAACAAATCCTTATCCTTGGCATTTCGCGCTGTCTGTGCAGCGTAACCATAAACGTTAAACACCATAAATAGCGAAACGACGATACCAACAAACCGAACAAGGTCTACGTTCACCAAAGTAATACGTTGTGTCACACGTGCAATACCGAAAATTAACAGAACTGTTGCTGGCATCGCAAACCTCATTGGAAATTGGAATAACGAAATTGGGTTATGCGGATTACTTAAAATTATCTGCCATGGCAAGATTTGGAAAGACATTAACATCAAGCCAACTCCCGCAACCAACGTCCATGTCGTTACAAAATCCGGTCCAGTTTTGCACATCACCTTTCGAAGTAGTAGCGCCAAACTAGACACAAAAATGATTGCCAGCACGACTGACATATTACGACTGCCATCAACAGTCACGGCCAATGATGTGATGTCACTACCGGCGTTTCCTTCAATAAACGGACGCAACAAATGATTATGTGCAGACACGCTGAGCAACGGCCACCAAACATTAGCCGACCCAATTAAGGCGATAATAATTGACAGCACACCATTTCTTAGAAACAGCCACTTCTTCGTTGTCTTTATAAAAGCTGGCAAAGCATAAAATGCCAAAATCAACACCACAAACAAGGTTGACAACATATGGATTTGAATGCCAATTGCGACCAAAACTCCTGTTGCAATTGGCTTAATACCGGGCGCTTCAGACTGCAGCATACGAATGCCAAGTGACACCGCAATCGGGAGAAGAATTACTCCCACACCCATAAACGCTTGATCATGCCACCAACTAAGTGCAGGCATCAATGTATAGATTAAGATAGCGCCAACAACGGACCAAAGCTTACTTACTGACGTTGCTTTCAACGAAAAATAACTAACCGTTAATGATGCAAATGCAATGACGACATTCGTTACAAATTGCCATTTAAACCAATTGCCAACAATCAGTAACATCGCTCCCGCTAAGTACGCAAATACGGGGCCGTAAGCCATATTAACGATTCGTCCCGTTTGACCAAAACCAAACATTGACATGAAGTATGACAAATCGCCATGCTTAATTTGCATCGCTGTTTCATACACACGGTGAATATGAAAAAAAGCATCAACGCCAAGAATCATACGATCATTTATATACAGTGGCCAGGTTAAAAAGATTGCAACAAATAAAAAAACGCCAATTATAAACAAATTAGCGTTTCGTTCATTGCGCAAGATACTAAATCGTTTCTTCACGCTACTTCACCTGCTTTGCAACATAAATCGGACGCTTCTTAACTTCCAGGTAAATACTTGAGATGTAACGACCAACAATACCGAGGCTAAGAAGTTGTACCCCGCCCATACCAAGCATGACAACAATCATTGATGGCCAACCAAAAGCAGATGATCCTGGTACCATGAGTGTGCGGACAACCACGAAAATTGCACCGATTACGGCGATGACGAAAGCAATCAAACCGAGTACAGATACCAACATCAATGGGAATTGTGAGAACGCCACAATTCCTTCGATTGAGTACTTAACCAACTTCCAGAATGACCATGATGTGTTACCTGCAACGCGTTCCGTGTTTTCAAAGGCAATGTACTTTTGGCGGAAACCAACCCACGTAAAGATTCCCTTTGAAAAACGGTTGTATTCAGACATCGACATAATCGCATCCACCACTTGTCGTGACATCACGCGGTAATCGCGTGCACCTTCAACAATGTGATTATCAGAGATGTGATTAATTAACTTGTAGAACAACTCACTAAAGAACGTACGAATTGGTGGCTCACCATCGCGAGTCTTACGACGAGTACCAACCACGTCCCACTCGCCGGATGCGACACCTTGTACCATTTCAGGCAACAAGGCTGGCGGATCTTGCAAATCCACGTCCATCACGGCAACGTATTCACCTGTAGCATGTTCAAGCCCAGCGTACAAACCAGCTTCCTTACCGAAATTGCGAGAGAACGCAACAAAGTGAACATTGTCATCTTTGTCGGCCAACTTTTGAATTTCGGCTACTGTATTATCGTTTGATCCATCATCAATAAACCAGTATTCGAATGTGTAGTCAGCCAATTGCTTTTCACGAACATCATTGACTGCTTTATAAAATAGTGGCACAGTTTCTTGTTCATTGAATACTGGCACAATAATTGATAATGTTTCTGACATTTTTATCCCCAACTAAATCTTTTCACGTTACTCCTAGTATACACAGTTTGTTATCTTGGCTTCAAGATGATAACAAAAAACTGCTTCATCCCATACGGAATGAAACAGTTAGTATTTGCTAATTTAAATTAGTGCTCTTCGTCGTGAGCAAAGTTGAAGCTTGATGGAATCTTGAATTCCTTACGTACTTCGTTCAATGCTGCGTTGAAGACTTGGTCCATGTCAAAGTAACGGTATTGTCCCAAACGACCACCAAAGATGAATTGATCCTTGTGTTGGCGCGCTTCCTTAGCGTATTCCTTGTACAAGTTCGTGTTCTTCTCGTCGTTAACTGGGTAGTAAGCTTCCTTTGAACGATCCCAAGTTTGTGGGTATTCCTTCGTAATGATCGTCACACCATCGTCTGACAAACCATCGAAGTGCTTCCACTCCATCACACGCGTGTATGGCGTCTCAGCATCAGTGTAGTTGATAACTGAGTTTCCTTGGTAGTTGTCTGATTCGATAACTTCGTGCTCGAAGCGCAATGAACGGTACTCCAACTCACCGAACTTGTAGTCGAAGAATTGGTCGATCATTCCCGTGTACAAGATACGTGGGAACTCAGCAATGTACTCATCCTTGTGCTCGAAGAAGTCTGAGTTCAAACGAACATCGATCAAATCATTATCCAACATCTTCTCAAAGATTTGTGTGTATCCGCCAATTGGAATACCTTGGTAACGGTGGTTAAAGTAGTTGTTGTCGTAGATGAAACGAACTGGCAAACGCTTGATGATGAACGCTGGCAATTCAGTGGCCTTACGTCCCCATTGCTTCTCAGTGTAACCCTTGATCAACTTCTCGTAGATATCAGTACCAATCAATGAGATAGCTTGCTCTTCCAAGTTACGTGGCTCACGGTCACCCAAGTCAGCCAAAGCAGCGTTCTTTTGTTCTTCGATCTTAGCCTTAGCTTCTGCAGGAGTCTTTGTTCCCCACATCTCGTAGAACGTGTTCATGTTGAATGGCAAGTTGTACAACGTACCCTTGTAGTTTGCCACAACTTGGTTTTGGTATCCGTTAAAATCAGCGAATTGACGGATGTAGTCCCAAACTTCCTTGTTATCAGTGTGGAAGATGTGTGCACCGAAGTCGTGAACCGTAATTCCGTGCTCCATGTGTGTGTACATGTTTCCAGCAATGTGTGGGCGCTTTTCAATAATCAATGAGCGCTTACCACGCTTGGCCGCCTCGTAGGCAAAAATTGAACCAAATGGTCCAGCACCGACGATTAGGTAGTCGTAGTTCTTATCATTCAAAGTCATTTTTGATGATTCCTTTCAGAATATAAATCTTCCTATTTACTTTACCATAAACTGCCCGTCAATGGGTTAAAAAGTTAGTCGTAGAGCACAAAACACCGCAGATTCGAAAAAATCTGCGGTGTTTCATTCGGTTTAGAAGTGAACCTTACGTTCGCCATTCTTGATAAACTTACGCTTCAAGAATTGGGTTCCCTTATCCAACCAGTTTGTCTTTTCAGTTGTTACCACTGGGTATTCCTTAACACGCAAGTTTTGTGTGTTAACCCAAGTGTCCATCAAACGCTCAGCCAAAAAGCCTAGTGAACGATGATCTTGCCCTTCGTACTTGGCAACGTCGATGCGTTCATCAACCTTACCCAATACATCAAACAAGAAGTCCGTGTACGTTTGGAACTTATCTTGACGCATCACACTCATGTTAAACAAGTGTGCCTTCGTTGACTTACCCAAGGCATCAAATGCTGGTACATAGTCCGGATAGAACTCTTCCAACACTTCACGCATTGCATAGTAAGGCTCGTTAACGTGGGCGTTCAAGTAGTGCTTTTCTTGCGTTTCGATAAAGTAGTTACGTTGCTTTGGCAACAAAATGTCAGCCTCATCCAATCCCTTACGAATATCGTCTTCAGACAAAATATCCGCCAAGTCGTGGCTCGCCTTGCGTCCCAAATAACGACGGTAGTGCGCCAAACCAAGGATATCTTCATCTTGCAAGTTGTACTTAGCCCAATACAAGGCCGTCAACTCATTGTAAAAGCCATTCTTGTCAGACATGTTTTGGCCAGTGTTGTCAGGTGTGTAACCATCAATCACCTTATCATGCAAGGCTGCGCCGACCATGATTGGCTCATAAATATCTGAAGTTGGCATTTGATATGGCTTGTGTGCCGCAATCAAAATCTTCATTACTGTAGTACTCCGTTATTCAAATCATCTTCTGCCATGTGGATGACACGCCAATAGAAGAATCCCATCAACATCATTGGCCATCCCGTCGCATTAGCTGGCGTGATAGAAGCCACAACGATTACCAAGAACACAGCAACGAAGAATGACTTCACCGTGACACGGTAGAACATCGTCTTAAAGTCAGTACCTGATCCCAAACGCTTCAACACAAACGCTGCACGCTTTAGCAAACCAGCTAATAGCCAGAAGGCCATCAACACAAATACCAACCCGAAACGGGTCAACCATCCCAACATGTCGTTCAAAATTGGGTATGCTGTCTTCTTATAAACGTAAATGTATTCCAAGTTGTCCTTAGACCACTTTGGCAAGAACTCATTGATATAGTGACTTTCAAAACCAAAACCAACCCCAAAAATTGGGTGGTGCAACCACGCTTGTAGCAACCCGATTGTACCGCCAAGACGGTTATCCGTACCGCCCTTTTCGAACAACCACGTGTTCAATTGGTGGGTAACCGGTGGCACGAATTGGTAGGCCAATGCAACCAACACCAAGAAGGCCACTGCCGCTGAGCCAAACCAAATCTTTTGCGTCTTTGGTGCTGACACCAAGAAAATCAAGCCTAGCAAACCAATCAACAAGAAACCAGTCGTTGTCTTAGCAAGCATCATCACGACCAAGATAAAGGCAATCAAGCCCCATCCAAGCCAGTAAAGCCACTTTTTGCTACGGAAATTCTTGATCGGTTCTTGTACCAACATAATCAACGCTGGTGAGAAGACCATCCCCAACAAAAGTGCCAAGAATGATGCTTCTGGTTCAAATCCGTTCAAACGGTGCAACGTGGTCACATATGAACCATTGTCGTAGAAGTCACGATCTTGCCAGTGACGCTCAAACACCTTTGCCAAGCCGTTCACGTAAAAGTCCAATTGGTGGAACCCAACCATGACTAGCATTTGTGGCAAAACGATTAGCGCCAAGTAGACTACCAAAGCAATCAAACCTGACTTAGCAAACTTAACGGCATCGTCAAAGTTTTGCAGTGACATCTTTTGAATCGTGTACGCTACCCAGATAACTAGCAACATCGTCATAAAGGCGACGAAACCGTGAATCAGGCCGTAAACCTGTACAGACTCACCTATCTTTAAATACTCCCAGCCCATCAATGCGAGCTGAACTACAATAAAAGCACCCCAAATACGTAGAGTGCTTTTCTTTGGCAGAACTGTCTCCAACTGAGTTGGTTGCAGATATAGCTTCACCAAAATGAACAAGCCGAACAGCGGCAAGGCCAATTGGGCAGAGCTATCAAAGAGATAGTATGTGTAAGTCTTTGGTAATAGTGCGATTGGTAATAACCAAGAAACCATCACCATACCCCTTTCTATACTCGCTTAGGCAGTTGCCTTCATATTCTTATAAATTCCCGTAAAGAATGCCAAAACGATACCGATTAGCAAACCAGCAGCAGTACCGAAGACCAAGGCCTTCTTTGATGAACCACCTGGCGTCGTCACAGCAACAGCCTTCTTAGGTGCTGAGAACAATACTGGTTGTGGCATTGCTGACAACTTGTCAGGTGCAACCGTCTTGAACGCGTTTGCGTATGCGTTAACATACTTAACAGCCTTCTTATTTGTGTTAGCCGTTGCGCGAACTGTCATCAACAACGTATCCTTCTTAGGAGAAACGTGAACCGCTGCAGTCAAAGCAGCTGGCTTAATCTTAATGCCATCAGCCTTTAGGTCAGCAACAGCTGCGTTTACAACTGCATCGTCCTTTGCCAATTGTGCGTATGAATTCAACAACCATGAATCCGCCATAACTCGAGAGTTAGGATCCTTTGCGTCCGTGTTGTTCTTGCCAATGTACATTTGACGGGTTGCCTGGTACGTTGTCGTTGCAACCTTGTTCGTCAAAATAAACATCGCCGCACCACCGACGATTCCCAAGACAATAATCCACCAGGCATTGCGCAACATGTGCTTAAACAATGCGCCTACGGTAAATTGATTTTCCATGATATCTACCTCAATACATATTTAAAAATTAAATCCGTTTTCAAGTATACCGTAATAAAGACCGGATTTATAGCCTATATCGCGTTTTTACAAGATTAACCCAAACTTAAAATCCCATAGAAAAAGGATTGCAACAATCTGCAATCCTTTCTTAATGATTATTGATTAAAGCTTTGCTTGTACACGTCGTAAACTGACATGTTTTGAGCTTGGCCAATCTTGATCAATTGTTGGACGTCACCGTCACCCAACGTTGTGTCATCCACACCGTTTTCCTTCAATTCAGCACGCGCTTGCGTTACTGTCTTGGCAGTGATTGTCTCACCCGCATCAGTGCGATTTGGGTTAGCCCAATCGCTGTTAGCCTCAGCTTGCGCTTGGGCTGATGATGAGCTTGATTCAACCGGTGCCGTTTCAGAAACAGCTGGTGCTGAAGATGATTCAGGCGCCACTTCGCTTGAGCTTGATGAAGATGAAGACGATGACTCAGATGAACTTGAAGATTCACTTGACGTCTCCTTCTTCACAACTGATGAAGATGATTCTTCCTTCAGTGCACTCTTGTGCGTCATAACGGCAGCAGTTACCCCACCACCGACTACAACCAACACAGCGATAATGCTGATAATAATCTTTTTCATGTCGAAACCTCCTATGGTATCAAACCCCTATGCCATTATTTTAGCGTAGGTAGAACGTTCCGTCAGTACCAAAGTTGTACGTTTGACCATTGATGTTAACGTTTGATCCTTGGACCGTGCGTCCATCAGCACCAACGTAGTACTTGTGTCCCCATTGTGATACCCATTGGTTCTCTTGGCGAACACCGTTTTCGAAGTAGCAGTAAGCACCGTAGTACATACGGAAGCCAGTGTACTTTGCACCGTTTTCGAACCAGTACCAACCAGTACCGTCGTTTTGATAACCAGAGTATGGTGACAACGTTCCATCAGCACCGGCACGGTACTTCACGTCAACGCCACCTTCACTACCAGTCGTCACAACTTGGTTCTTACGCATGTTGTAAGTACCGTCGTTTCCGAAGTAGTATTGCTTACCTTCAAGTGTACGCAAACCTTGTACGGCACGACCTTGGTTGTCCGTCCAGTAAGTTAGACCCCAAGCTTGACGCCAACCTTCGTTTTGACGAACACCATCAACGAACCAGTAGTACGTTCCCATGTAGTAACGGAAGCCAGTGTACAATTGGCCGTTCTCGTACCAACGGTAACCACCGTTGTATTGAGAACCATCGTAGTGGTAACCAGAGTTTGGTGTCAAGACACCATCCGCTGTGGCACGGTAATCAACGTTATCAACCTTCACGATTTGGTTCGTGCGTAGGTTGAATGTGTTGTCGTTTCCGAAGAAGTACTTCTTACCGTCGATCGTACGAACGCCATCATAGGCACGTCCATCTGCACCAACGTAGTACGTGTTACCCCATTGTGATACCCATTGGTTCTCTTGGCGAACACCTTGCTTGAAGTAGTAGTACGTTCCCATGTAGAAACGGAAACCAGTGTACTTTACACCGTTTTCGAACCAGTACCAGTTACCATCCTTATCTTGCAAGTAACCAGTCATGGCACTGCTTGACAACTTACCTGAGTAATCCTTTGAAACGTCAAAGAATCCGTTCACGCCTGGGAACTTAGTAGCTGAGTTCCATTGCCATGCCCCATAGTTCGTGTACCACAAGTTATTCTTGTTTGGTGCAAATGGGTACGATGCCATCCACACACGATCGTTACCATAGCTTGAAACATTCAAACCAGTTGCGCTCATGTATGAAGGATACGTGTATAGCATTTGGTTATCGTAACCGTTTGCTGACAATTGTGACTTAAATGCATTCGCATTCGTCGTTGAACCACTACCACTCGTTGATGAATCTTCCAAGTCGTCGACCATCAACGTTGACTTTGGCAATCCCAAAGCAGCAACTTGCTTAGCAAAGTAATTTGCTTCTGCCTTAGCACCACTTGCGTTTGAGAAACGTGAGTAGTGGTACACACCAACAGCCAAACCGGCAGCTTGTGCGTTCTTAATTTGCGTTGAAGCGTATGGGTTAACGTAGTTTGTACCCTCTGACACCTTAACGATGACAGCCTTAACACCATACTTCTTCATTGTGTTGTACGCGCTCACTGACAAGTTTCCTTGGTATGAAGCCACGTCAACAACGTCCATCGCTGGGACGTTTGAATCACCTGCTGTAATTGTTGGGATACCATCCGCCGCAAAGGCAGATGTGAGTGGCATCAAAGATACACCACTTACGGCAACTGTCGCAGCTGCAGCCCCAAATAGAACCTTCTTAAAGTTCATAACTTTCTCCCTAATTGTTCTGACTCTCCCGATTTATAAGTCCGATATCAATCTTAGCCGACATCGGTGTCAATCTTGTTACAGACAGCTCTTAACTGTCTTACGAAACTTTAACCCGGATTATTCATCAAGACAAACAAAAAACCGCTGAAACAGCAAGTTAATACCGTTTCAGCGGGTTTTGCGCTTTCACCCGTTGGGTGAAAACCATAGGAGCTCTTTTTTATGATATTTTGTTAGTGGAAAACAAACCAAATACTCAAAAATTGGAGCGTCTAAAATTATGACTCAAAAAGTATTACCTAGCAACCATTTAGTTGCAGTTTCAGACAATGGGGCACCAATTACCTCGGATGGTGGCAACGTGCTGCTTAGTATTTTTCTGAATTCGCCTGTAATTTCCAGGCTCTTTAATAACGTTGAATTCAACGATAATCGCAAAAATCCACGCTATGCTAAGGTAGAATTGTTATTGCAAATGCTCATTCAAGTTATCGAAGGTTATCGCAACGACGACGTTGCAGATTACTTGACCCAAGATATCGAACATCGACTTGTTTATGCGCAAAACATGGCATCTCAACCAACTATTTCCAGATTTCTATCACATCTCACGAACGAAGACATTGATGAGCTACAAGAATTAAATCGTCGTATTGTCTCTTTAATTGATGAAAGATCAGCCAACACTGAACTGGTGCTAGATTTGGATTCAACCTACTTTGAGACCTTTGGTCATCAAGAAAAAATTGGTTTTAATTATCACTACTTGAACGTCGGTTACCATCCGCTTATCATGACCGATGCTTTAACTGGAACCGT
>NZ_PVSN01000008.1 GCF_004766315.1 Weissella confusa
TAACTTGAATGAGCATTTGCAATAACAATTCTACCTTAGCATAGCGTGGATTTTTGCGATTATCGTTGAATTCAACGTTATTAAAGAGCCTGGAAACTACAGGTGAATTCAGAAACATACTAAGCAGAACGTTGCCACCATCCGAGGTAATTGGTGCCCCATTGTCTGAAACTACAACTAAAGGGTTGCTATGTAATACTTTTTGAGTCATAATTTTAGACGCTCCAATTTTTGAGTATTTGGTTTGTTTTTCACTAACAAAATATCATAAAAAAGAGCTCCTATGGTTTTCACCCAACGGGTGAAAGCGCAAAACCCGCTGAAACGGTATTAACTTGCCGTTTCAGCGGGTTTTTGTTTGTCTTGATGAATAATCCGGGATTAAAGTACTAATAAAGTAATTAATGTCCGTTGTATGTACAAGTTGACGTATAATGTATATATAAACAAGAAGCGGTGATTATTATTCTAGATAAGGTCATGAATGTTCGAATGTCGGCCAATGATGTAACTACAATCGCAATCAAAGGAACGGACACGACGTATCTAGAAGCGAATATGTGCGGAACACGGTGGTGAATGTGTTGGCCACCTTGGACCAAATACGACTAATTCAGTTGAATGCTAAGACAATGATGCAGGACGGTGACGTTGAATTTGGATTTGTTGGTATGTTCATTGCTGAAAGAGACAAATTTAAGACGTTATCCCAGTATCAAAAGTGGGTAGATAAGCGACTATCCGAAGAGTTGATGTCACAGAATATTGACGTCAGCGATCAATCTTGGATTCAGCTGAACGTTACTGGTGACCAGTTGTTTAGCTTTTCTCAGGCGTTTGGGGATTACCTGGATTCGGTGAAGTAATAAAACAATACAACGCCAAGATGAAAAATAGCGCTGATGTCAAGATTATGGACAGGTTTTTTCGGCACCGAGAGGTGCCGGACTCCGAAAATTTTTCAAAACCTGGATTTCAGCTTAAAACGGCGTGATTTCAGGGTGTTTTGTGGTTCAAAGTCAAATGGTACTGATGACCGGTAAAATTTAATATTTTGAACCTTGCTTAGGCAGCTGACTTCACATTGTTGAAATCAGCTGCCTTTTGCTTATAGTTCATTGAGTAGAAACTATTCTTGAATGAGATAAGAATACGTAGACGGAAGTTTTTGAAACTACGGAAGCCGTATGCCGTGCGCTTAATTGCTTTGATTTTATTGTTTGAACCTTCAATTGGCACATTTGAGAATTCGTAGATAAAGCTGTTTATTATTTCGTCGAAGTGCTTGCGGATAGTGCGACGAGCCTTCTTCATTGCCTTTGGCAATGAGCGGTATTGGGCATCATTTTTTGTGGGGTATAGAACAGACTTGAGTTCAGTTTCATCACGAGTTTCGATGGCGTAAAGAATCCCTTGGTAGAAAGCGTATGCGTCACGCAGTTCATCAGAGAGCGCCAGTAGACGGTCGATAACTTCTTTATCAGTTAAATAGGATGGTTAAAATTGATTCGATTTTTGCGGGTCGTGTAATCAAGTGCAGTTTCGCGCTTCATAAGTAGTTTCCAGAACCGCTTTAGTTGGCGATACTCTTTTCTATCTGATCCGAATTGCTGCATAACGCTGATTCGAACCTTGTTGAGTTCACGGTATGCTTGAGTTACAACGTGAAATCTATCAGCCACGATGTTTGCGTTTGGAAACAAATCCTTAATCATGGCTCGGTAAGGAGTAAATAAGTCTACCGTTATGGTTTTAACAGCAGCTCGAGCTGCTGGGCTGTATTTATTGAAATAGGCGCGGAGCTGACCAGCACCGCGATCCTTCATGACATCTAGAATGCGGTGGTCAACCGAATCGATTAAAATCATGCTCAGGCGCTGATGTCAAGATTATTTGATGGGACCAGTGCATTCGGAACACCAAAACCCGAACGTCTATTACAACGCATTTTGACTATTGGTTCTAACGAATCAGACATAGTACTTGATTTCTTTATGGGATCTGCGACAACTCAAGCAGTCGCCATGAAGATGAACCGTCGCTTTATTGGGATTGAACAGATGGATTATATTAAAACGGTGTCTGTTGAACGCCTCAAAAAAGGTGATTGCGGGCGAACAAGGTGGGATTTCTAAAGATGTTAATTGGCAAGGTGGCGGATCATTTGTCTATGCTGAATTGATGGAAAAGAATCAAGGTTATCTCAAAGATGTCCAACAGGCCGAAACAACGAAGCAATTAGAAGATGTTGTTCATCGCATGATTGAAGGCGGCGCTGATTTTGATTTCCGAGTTGATGTTGAAAAAGTCCTGCAAGATCTTGAATACCAAGCCATGGCATTGGCTGATAAAAAGCAGCTGATAGTCAAGGTCATTGATAAGAATCAGTTGTATTATGCGTACAGTGATATGGACGATCATAATGTACAAGAGCTGATGTCTGATAGTGATATTGCGTTCAATAAGAGCTTTTATGGGGAGCGTGATCTGTAATGGCCAAAAAGAAAGCACGAGAACTTGTCTTACCAATTATTCATGAGATTAATGACTATACGAGTGACTTTTTGAAAAACGACGAACCCAGACACGCTTTTGTTTATCCAGACTACATTAAGCACAATCTCAAACACCAGTTACGTGATTATCAAAAGCAATCACTATACAACTTGAATTACACGCAAAAGGATGCCAATGTTGCCAGTCGCTTTAATCAGTTGTTATTCCATATGGCCACTGGTTCAGGAAAGACTGATGTGATGGCAGCTGATATGCTGTATTTTTACCATGAATTTGGCTATCAAAATTTTCTATTTGTCGTTAATACAAACGCGGTGATTGCTAAAACCCGTGAAAACATGCTGAATGTTCAGTCACCAAAGTACCTCTTTTCACAACTACTCAATATTGATGGTACTCCGATTGAATTGCGAGAAGTCACCCGCTTTCCAACAAACAGTGAACCAGGCGTGATTTACTTGCGGCTAACAACAATCCAAACTTTAGCAAATGAATTAAATACACCACGCGAAAATGGTTTAACTTATGGTGATTTAGAGAAACAGAAGTTGATTATTCTAGCTGATGAAGCGCATCATTTTTCTGCCGGCACAAAGAGCAAAGCAGATCAAAAAAATAAAGCGTGGGAATATGTCTTAGATCGTATTCGACAAGCTAATAAAGATAATCGACAGTTAGAATTCACGGCTACGATTGATTTAAATAATGAGTCTATTTACGAAAAATATCGGGATAAGGTCATTTTTCAATATGATTTAAAAGAGTTTCAAAATGCCGGGTATTAAAAGAAAATCGCTCGGTTGCAAGCCAATGCTGATGATAACGAGAAGATGCTGAATGCGGTGTTGTTATCACAATATCGTAAGCGCATGGCGATCCAGGTGGGTGTACGAGATTTTAAGCCAGTTATTTTATTTAAATCAAATAAAATTGACGTTTCAAAAGCGGCGCGTTATCAATTTTTGACGTTGCTGGATCAATTAACGACTGAAGATCTGGCGCAATTTATTGCAAAGCAACGCCAAACCACGCAATCATCTACTTTGCGCCAAGCCTATACTTATTATCAAACAATTGATATGGGTATCTTGGTCCGTGAATTGCAACGTGATTTTCAACCAATGAATACTATTAATGTTAATGATACGAGTAGCAATGGGATTTTAGGTGACTTAAATGATTTACGTAATTTAAATACTTTAGAGGAACCAAGTAATCCCTTTAGAGCTATTTTCGCCGTTGCTAAGCTTTCTGAAGGTTGGGATGTCTTAAATTTATATGATATTGTCCGAATTGGGGAGCAACCCATTACGTCAACACAAACCAATAGTGAGGCGCAATTAATTGGTCGTGGTGCGCGCTACAATCCCTTTGTCTATGAGGGGGCAACATCGTTTACGCGACGGTTTGACCATAGCACGCCAGAATTACAGATATTAGAGTCCTTACACTATCACACGATTAACGATAAAAAATATATTGATAATTTAACGAAATCATTTGAAGCAATGCAGCTTCAAGTTGAAGATGATAAAGACTTTGATATTTTAACCACGACAGTTAAAGCGTCATTTAAGCGGTCTGATGTCTATCAATATGGCAAGCTGTATTACAATGACGTCGAAGATGTCCCTGAGAGTGAATACAATGGGTTGGCAAAATACGGTGTTCCCGTTGCGGAACTGCTTACCGTCAATATTGAGACGGCAGCCCTAGAAGCAACTGCCTTTGATACACAAAATGTTGCTGGTATGAATGAGACACGACTGGTGAAGATTGATGATGCCCTCGTCAAAAAAGCAATGGCACGGAATCCTTTCTTCAGATTCAACACCATGAAAAAATATATGCCGACTCTAAATTCTATCTCGGAGTTTATGTATGAGGCACAGTGGTTGGGGCAAATAAAAGAAATCCAAGCAACGGTATCGATGGGTTCAGATGCAGTGCTTAGTCGAGAAACACAGCTATTAGTCGTTGAAAAATATCTAGCCTATATTCAGCGCATGTTAATCATGAACTATAAGCGCCAACGCGGAACCAATAAGTTTATTGGGTTGCCAATTAAAGATGCCGTTCAGGATTATCAGAAGCGTGTCCCCGTTAACTATTCTGATGCTGGGGGTTCATGAGTTAATTCAAATCTATGACTATAAAAAGGCACCTTGGTTTGTCTATAACGAGGCTATTGTTGATAAATTGGAACGCAGTTTAATCGAACTGGTTCAAGGATATGTTGAAGAGCTACAAAACAAGTACAAAGACGTTTATCTCATCCGGAGTGATGAGCGTAATACTAAGCTAAAATTGCATGAATTTGCTGGAGATGTCTCTCACTATGCTGGTTTCTTACCTGACTTTGTCTTGTATTTGGCCAATGAGTCGTACATTTATCAGATTTATATTGAACCCAAGGGTACCCAATTGCTGGCTCAAGACCAATGGAAAGAGGACTTGTTAACGAGTATTTCGCCTGAAAGTGTCGATGTGATTGGCGAAAATGATTAAGTTAAGTTGTATGGTGTTAAATTTTATGTTGCAGGTGATGAACGTCAAGTTCGAAAAGACATAGCGGGTATGCTTAGTGAATCAATATAAACGGAAGTCTATATAAATGTGACTACACGCTTTAGAAGTAGTTTGAATAAGTGGAAATAATCTTTTGAGTATACAAATCCAAATCGGCGATTAGTAATCAATATTAAAAATCCGTCAGAAAGGCATATGTTGCATCTGACCGACTTTTTGTATAGGCAACGAATTTCATCCCCATAACAAAACAAAAAGCCCCTGCTACAATGGGTATGTAGAGGGGCTGATAGAGTTGGCTGCTCGTATTAAATTTTACTTCCCCTTTTACTCCCCCAGTTTGATGCCAATTGGTGCCAATCGGTGCCAAGAAAAAGGGGGGAGTAAGTGGGGGAGTTGGTGCTAAAAACCCCATCACACAGGCGTTAAGCCTTGGTGTGACAGGGTTTCAGGTTTTCTATGACTGCTCTGGCTGGGATCGAACCAGCGACCTCCTCATTAACAGTGAGTTATTCTACCGCTGAACTACAGAGCATTTATTCCTTTTGCTAAGGTATGTTTATAATATACTGGATGGTTTATGAGAAGTCAACAAGTTAAATGAGAATAATTTAATATTCGTTTATGAACAATTTTGACACCTAAACAAAACGTTAAGCAAGGACAGTCATGTAGGCGGTTACATGGTTTTCCTGTTAGAATAGACATAAGAAACTACAACTAGGAGGCAGCAAAGATGGCTGACTTTGAATTACAAGGCATGCCCGTTTGGGTATACAGCAAGGATGCTGATTCAAAAGCATCTATTGCGCCATCTCGCTTGATTGAGGGGACGGTTGGGGAGCATTTCTCACTTGATCCAGCGGATGTTGCAGGATATCGCTTTGTTTCATCAGAAGGAACTCTAACGGGAACGTTTGATGAGAAGACGATGCACACGGTAACGTTCTATTACCGCCGTGATGCTATTGCAGAAACTGAAAAAATCCATGATAAGTACTTGCACATGCTAGATAGCGTGCAACCGGTTGATGAAATTGAATCAACGACGCCGCTTGGCCAAAAGCTTTGGGCGGATTCATACATGAAGGTCGTGGAACGTGTTGCGACACGCGATGGTAAGTTCTGGTATCAACTAGCCGATTCACGTTGGGTGGCTTATGACATGCAAACGATGAAGCTAACGGATACCGACGGTCGCGTGACGAAGCCGGTTTCTGAATGGAACCGACCAACAACGTGGGCACCTAAGCCATTTGTTGCCCGTGCGACGATTGATTACCTGCCAGGTGGGGATGTGGCAGTGTATGCACAACCATACGGACGTGAAATCGGTCGTGTGATTCACGGCGCTGTGGTGGATATCACAGAGCGCGTGGATGATCCATCTGGTGTCGTTTGGTACCACGTGGCACAACACGGTTGGTTGTCAGGTATTTACCTACACTTCAACAACTAAATAGATAGTTTCATGTACATTTCGGGGGAGATTTATTATGACTGAACCATTGATTTTGCAACCAGCATTGCACGAAAAGATGTGGGGTGGCACTGCGCTACGTGACGTTTTTGGCTTTGATATTCCATCAGAGACCACGGGTGAAGCTTGGTTAATTTCGGGACACAAGAATGGGAATGTGTTCTGTGAAAATGGTCGATTCGCTGGGAAGACGGTGGCTGAATTGTGGCGTGAGGAACCACAACTGTTCGGTAACACGAATCCTGACAAGCCGTTTCCACTGCTAGTGAAGTTGTTGGATGCGCACCAGGATTTGTCAGTACAGGTGCACCCAGATGATAGCTACGCTGGGGAGCATGCTGGCGAATTGGGGAAAACGGAATCTTGGTACATTGTGGCTGCGGAGCCGGGTGCTGAGATTTACTACGGACACAACGCGCAGACGAAGGCAGAATTTGATGCTGCCGTTGATGCGGGTGACTGGGATAACTTGTTGCGCAAGGTACCAGTAAAGGCGGGCGACTTCTTTTACGTGCCAGCTGGCACACTCCACGCTTTGGGGGCTGGTGTGCTAGCGCTTGAAACGCAACAATCATCAGACGTAACGTATCGTGTGTACGATTTTGACCGTGTTGATGCCAAGACGGGCGAATTGCGTGAGCTACATTTAGAAGACGCAAAGAATGTGACGACGGTACCGTTTGTACCTGAGCAGCCAGAACGCAAGTCAGCCCAATACGCTGGCTTGAATGTGACGACGTTGGTCGAAGCGCCATACTTCAATGTTTACAAGTGGACGTTGGACGGACGCGCAACGTTGGATGCACGTGATCCATATTTATTGGGAACGGTTATTGACGGTGAACTCGACATGACTGTTTTCGGGGTGACCTATCACCTTGAAAAGGGTAAGAGTTTCATCTTGCCAAACGACATTGAGGCTTGGACATTGCAAGGAAATGCGACTTTGATTACGTCTACGCCAGGACCGCTATCTAAATAAATTTTCGAGACCGGAATAATCCGGTCTTTTTTGTTATTTGCGTCACCTATTGAAACCAAGTCCAAAATTGCGTACTATTAAGTTTCGTTTGTTTACCTATTACCCTAACTTTTTATGCGGGACAATGGTAAACTGTAAGTTAGTTAATTTGACAGATAAACATCGTTTAACGATGCAGTAGGAGGACGACATGAGCTTTAAGAGTGCATTGGCAACTTTTGTTGGTAAAAGTTCATACGTGGTATTGCACGACATTTTGCGTCGTGGCGGTACATCATTGCCAGGAAAGTTGGCAACGAAGATTGATCCTGAAGTGATGACGACGTTGGCAGAACACTACGACGTTATTTTGATCACAGGAACTAACGGAAAGACGTTGACGACAACTTTGACGACCCGCGTTTTGCGTGAAAAGTACCCTGACGTTATCACGAACCCATCAGGTTCAAACATGATGCAAGGAATCACGGGAACGATGTTGACGGCCAAGGTGACCGATAAGTCACAACGCCCAATCGCACTTTTGGAAGTTGATGAAGCTAACGTGGAAGCCGTTGCACGTCAATTGAAGCCTAAGGCGTTTGTTTTGACAAACATCTTCCGTGACCAATTGGACCGATTCGGTGAAATTTACACGACCTACGACAAGATTTTGAAGGGAATCCGTTTGTTCCCTGAGGCAACGGTTATCGCCAACGCAGATTCACCAATCTTTATGCGTGGTAACTTGCCAAATCCAAAGGTTTACTTCGGTTTCAACCACTTGCCAGCTGATGGTGACATGAAGGCACCGCACAATACTGACGGTATTTTGTCACCAACTGACGATACGGTGCTACACTATCACTTTATGACGTTCGGAAACCAAGGTGACTACTTCTCAGTCACCGACGATTTCAAGCGTCCAGAGTTGGATTATGCTGTAACAAAGGTTAACGAGATGACGCCACGTTTCTCAAACTTTGATATCGATGGTGAGACGTACCAAATCGAAATTGGTGGAATGTACAACATCTACAACGCCTTGGCTGCTTATGCTGTTGGTCGTTACCTAGGTGTTTCTACGGAACAAATTCACCACGCCTTCGAATCAAATGCCCAAATCTTTGGTCGCCAAGAAGCGGTTAAGGTGAACGGCAAGGAAGTAACGATTGTCTTGATTAAGAACCCAGTCGGTGCGAACCAAGTTATCGACATGATGAAGACGGATGATCAACCATTCTCATTGATTGCTTTGTTGAACGCCAACTATGCTGACGGTATCGACACAAGCTGGATTTGGGACACTGATTTCGAGTCTTTGCAAGATTCTGGTATGCAAAAGATTGTCACTGGTGGTGAACGTTATAAGGACTTGTATGTCCGTTTGAAGATGGCTGGTTACGGTGATCTTCCGGTCTACCAAGACCTCAAGCAAATTGTTAAAGCAATCGACAGCATGCCTACTGAGCGTGTTTACATTGCGGCAACCTACACTGCGATGTTGCAATTGCGTGCTCAATTGGCACAAGAAGGTTTCATCAAGACTGGTATGGGAGAATAAGGAACATGGCAGCAGAATACGTTTTGCACACCGCACACTTGTACGGTGATTTGATGAACACTTACGGTGACTATGGAAACATCGTGGCGATGCGTTATTACGCTTCACAAATCGGTGTCGACGTAGATGTTCAATTGATTTCATTGGGCGATGAGTTTGATGATAAGAAGTACGACTTCGTTTTGTTCGGTGGTGGTCAAGACTACGAAGAGCAAATCGTTGCGGAAGACTTGAAGTTTAAGGCAGATGCCATCAAGCGTTACATCGAATCTGATGGACCTTTGTTGGGCGTTTGCGGTGGCTTCCAATTGTTGGGTCACTACTTCTTGATGGCTGATGGTACGCGTGTTGAGGGTATCTCAGTTATGGATCACTACACGTTGAACCAACAACACAGCCGTTTCATCGGTAACGTGTTGATCAAGGACGAAGTTAACGGTAACGAATACCGCGGTTTCGAAAACCACCAAGGACGTACGTTCCTAGGCGAAGGAGAGCGTCCTTTGGGTATGGTTCTTCAAGGTAAGGGAAACAACGGTGAAGACGGCGGTGAAGGTTTGGTTTACCGCAATGTTTACGGTACGTACTTCCACGGACCTATCTTCACGCGTAACGGAAACTTGGCTTTGCACGTTTTGCAAACGGCATTGGAGCGCAAGTACCCTGAAGTGAACTGGGCAGAAAAGATGGCCAACATTGAGCCTGAATCATTCTAAATATAAGAATTCTAAACACTCATCTTGTGATGGGTGTTTTTTCTTATGAGAATGTACTTGTTTATTTTTGGTGAATAAGGCCTTTTGTTAGTTTGGTTGTGGGCAACGCAAGCTCATGTAAACAGCGTACTGTAACGTTGACTTTTAATTGGTCTCTAAAAAATATGGACGTGCGATATAATTTTACTGTTTAGTAAAATAAGGAGTAGTGGGTTGTGTATCTGAAATGAAATACATAGCTTATATTTTGTTGAATGGATGTAGGGAAGGTGGAATGTATGCAGGTGGACACTTCAAATCCGCAGTTGCTTATTTTGGGAAATGGGTTTGACATGGCGGCGGGATTGGCTTCAGGATTTAAAGATTTTTTTGATTCTCGCCAGGGGATGATTAATGCGGGCGAGTATTCAAATACTGTTTGGGATGAGGTTTTTTCACATTGGCGCAGAAATCATACGTTTTCATCGGATGATGCGTCATGGCGAGACGTTGAAAATGTGATGTATGCTTTTCTGACGACACATGAGAAGATTGTAACTTCAATTATGATGTACATTCGTTTGCGTCAAATTGGGGTGGACAGATCGAGTGAGACAGCTTTGAATGCAGAGAAAATTTCTTCCGCATACAATTTAACTGAAAAAGAAGCTGAAGAAATATGGAGACTGTCTAGTCGTATTTATAATATTGTCGGTTCACGATATTCTAATGTGTTTTCTGACGCGTTTGAACGGGCGGGCTTTGATTTTTTCTTGTCGGGTACAAGCCGTATGCCTTTGAATGAATTTAAGCAGTACGATTTTGGACATGTGACCACAATTTATCTAGATGAGTTGCATTTGTTCGAAGCTGATTTCAAAAAGTACTTGGATGGCGCAGTTGAAGACAAACAAGAGACATATGTTAAAGCTGCTCAGGCACAGTTTAATGAATTGCTTGTGGATCTCTCACCACGTGCTGACAAGCAGTCGACGTACGTTATGAATTTTAACTACACAATGAAAGCGTGGAAAATTGGTTCGTATGATACGCCACGTAGTCATGCGCTCTCGGTGCACGGCAACTTAGATGCAGGGGACATTGTATTTGGTATTGATTCTTTCCATATTCACAAGGGTGAGACTGATGAAATGTTAGATACTAAATTATTGCCGTTTAGCAAGACTTATCGTACTTTGATGTTTGCTACACCAAACCGTGTGAAACTCGACGCTCAGAACTTTAAAGTGTTTAAATTCTACGGACAGTCATTAGGTGTTCAGGACTATTCATACTTCATGTCGCTTTTTGATGAGGCTAATCTGTACGGTGGCGATGTTACGTTGATTTTCTATTACTCACTTTATCCTGGCGTCACTAAGAAAGAGGTGCAGATGGAGACATTCAATCGAGTAAGTGTGTTAATTAACCGCTATGGGCAGACCTTGGATAATGAGGCGCATGGTCGAAATTTGTTACATAAGTTACAACTTGAAGGACGAATCATTGTTAGAGATATTGAATTTACGGATAATGCAGAAATTTCTAAGTGAGCTACTAGTTGAAAACTAGGCCTGCTTTTTTATTCCTCCTAGTGAATAAGTAGATTAATATAAATAACAAATGGTGAGCAAACGACGATGCACCAAAACAAAAGGAAAAACATGGCACAACGCGAAAAATATATTGCTCGCTTTATGGCGGAACTAGCATTACGAGAAAAAGAAAATAATGGCAAGCCAACGTACACGACTGCTCAGATTAAAGAGCGATTTGGCATTAAGCAGACTTATTAAAAGACAATTCTGCAAACTTTTTGTAAACTAATCGTATTAATCAAAAACAAAAAGTTGAAGGTGGGACTGTACGATGGAGTTCAAGAAATCAGCAATCGTTTTGGGAGCAATTGCAGCGGTTGCTGGCTTGGGGCTAATGACCTCACATGCGCATGCAGCTGGCACTGAGTTTGGGATTACGAATGCGCGTGCTGATAAGGACGTCGACACATATGTTCACAAGACGTTTGCCAATCAAGTGAAGACATACCACAAGATTGCGCCATCACTTTGGCCAAAGAATAAGAATGTTAATCAATATGCCATCGTTAATGGTGTGGACGATAAGAAGTTTTGGATGGTCACGCCGACTGGTAAGGTGTCAGACATGACTAAAAAGGAAGCGCTTAGCTATGACATTGACCCACAACCAATATCAGGTTGGTTCATGGCATTTAATGCACACGGTAAGTCAGGTGCGTTCATGGCCGTAACGAATGAGGAGTTGCACGACACGAAGCGTTTGGTACGTTACCCACACTTGGGAACGTACGATTTGTTTATCACATACGCGCACGAAATGTTCCACGCAACGGAGCAAGAAGGTTGGGCGTCACCAAAGAAGCACTACAATGCAGAGCAAAATGAATTCATGAAGCACACTGATGCGCGTCGTATTCGTTTGCAATTGCAAGAGCAATTGATGGCAGCTTATACGAATAAGTCTGAAAAGTCATTGGCGCAAGCATTGGCAACGTACCGTTACTACCAGGAAAACTATGAGAAGGACTACAAGGCAACCTTTGAGGACGATCGTATGGAAGGAACGGCGTACTACTACGAGATTCGTTCATCACTATTTGCTGGTTATCCAGATAAGGTGAAGACAATGAAGCAAAACGATGCCGCTGTGCGCATGCTGTTTAAGCAAAATCGTTTGGCTTACCTAGATAGTGGTGCATATGCCGAGACATACAATGTCGGAGCATTGGCGTCATTTGTGCTCGACTGGCAAGCCGACAAGCAAGGTGTGTCACGTGATACGTGGAAGAAGGCCATGGATTCTGCTAAGACGAACCCAATGGACTACCTTGATAAGCACGCCAAGATTTTCTACATCCCACCATACAAGGCCACGATGACGAACGATGAGTATAAGACGATGTACAAGAAGATTTTGAACTATAAGAATCTAGCTGACTAAAATTTCAAGAAGGGAACTGTTGCGAGTTCTCTTCTTTTTTTATAGGCGAAATTTCGTTATACTGTTAAATGAGTGTTAAACTAACTAATTTTAAATTTGGCAGAAGGAAGGTGGCAACACATGGCGCAACTGTTTTTTAGATATGGTGCAATGGCGAGTGGAAAAAGTATTGAGATTTTGAAGGTCGCTCACAACTATGAAACGCAACAACGTCACGTGTTGCTACTAACGAGTGCCTTAGACAACCGTTCAGGGGTTGGTGAAATTGCGTCACGTATCGGGATGCAACGTTCAGCGTTGGCGATTAGCGATGCAGATGACTTGTTCAAGTTGATTCAAGATCAACAAGACGATGTCGCAGCGGTCTTGATTGACGAGGCGCAATTTATGACTAAGGAGCAAGTACTTGAGTTGACGCAAGTTGTTGATGACTTGAACATTCCGGTGCTGGCGTTTGGTTTGAAGAACGATGCCTTCAATAACTTGTTCCCAGGTTCAGAAGCGCTATTGATTTATGCTGACAAGATCGAGGAAATGAAGACGCTTTGTTCATTCTGCGGTCGCAAGGCAACGATGAATTTGCGTATTTCTGATGGGCAACCGGTTTATGAAGGTGCTCAAGTCCAAATTGGTGGGGATGAAGCTTACATGCCTGTATGCCGTTACCACTATAACCACCCTGATATGGCTGCTATTGCACGTCGTATGGCAAAGAACTAATACATATTTAAGAAAAGGAATTTGAATCAACATGGATGAGATTTTTGAGAAGGTCCAAGCGGTTGTTGACCGTTATGATGAAATCAGCGAATTGATTTCTGACCCTGATGTCATTTCAGATACACAACGTTTCATGGCGCTTTCTAAGGAAGAAGGTAGCTTGCGTGAAACGGTTGAGACGTTCAAGCGTTACAAGGAAGTCGTAGAAGGCATCGAAGGTAACGAAGAGATGTTGAACGAAGGTCTTGGCGACGCTGAATTGGAAGAGATGGCCAAGGAAGAGTTGAAGGAGTTGAAGGGCGAGAAGGAAGAGATCGAAGAGAAGTTGAAGATCTTGCTTTTGCCTAAGGACCCTAACGACGACAAGAACATCATCATGGAAATCCACGGTGCTGCTGGTGGTGACGAAGCTGCTTTGTTCGCTGGTGACTTGTACGACATGTACTCACGCTACGCTGAAAAGCAAGGCTGGAACGTTGAAGTCATCGACGAGAACAAGACTGAAATCGGTGGTTACAAGGAAATCGTTTTGATGATTACTGGTGACAACGTTTACTCAAAGTTGAAGTTCGAAAACGGCGCGCACCGTGTGCAACGTGTGCCTGATACGGAATCAGCTGGTCGTGTTCACACGTCAACGGCGACAGTTGGTGTCATGCCTGAATACGAAGATGTCGACATTGAAATCGAAGACAAGGATTTGCGTGTCGATGTTTACCGTTCATCAGGTGCCGGTGGACAGCACGTTAACAAGACGTCATCAGCCGTTCGTATGACCCACTTGCCTACGGGTATCGTGGTTGCCATGCAAGACCAACGTTCACAACAACAAAACCGTGCGAAGGCCATGGAAATTTTGAAGGCCCGTGTCTACGACTACTACGCTTCACAAAACGAAGCTGAGTATGCTGAGCAACGTAAGACGGCCGTTGGTACTGGTGATCGTTCAGAGCGTATCCGTACGTACAACTACCCACAAAACCGTGTGACGGACCACCGTATTGGTTTGTCATTGAACAAGTTGGACCGTATCATGAACGGCGAATTGGGCGACATTATCGACGCCTTGATTATCGCTGATCAAACGGCCAAGTTGGAAGAATTGAAGCAAGGATAAGACACAATGTTTGATGAACAATGGACAATTCAAGCAGTTCGCGATTGGGGTGATTGGCAACTTGAGCCATACATTCACGATGAAGAAGAGCGACTAGCACAAATCGATTATCTACTAACTGGGATGATGGATTGGAATTATGCGCAATTGGCGAATAACTTGAATACCGTCTTGGAAGATGAGAAGCGCTTGCGTTTCATGGTGGCCGTGCGTGCCATCAAGGGTGGTCAACCGGTGCAATACGCATTGGGCCACGCTGCTTTCTATGGGCGCGAGTTCAACGTTGATCGACGTGTATTGATTCCCCGTCAAGAAACTGAAGAGTTGGTGGAATGGGTCCTCAATGATTACAAAGCCAGTGGTGAGCCTAAGCGCGTCCTTGATATTGGGACGGGTTCAGGTACCATTGCGGTAACCATCGGGGCTGAACGCCCAACTTGGGATGTGACGGGCGCTGATATTTCAGTTGACGCCCTTGAAGTTGCCAAGTCAAATGCTGAGCAATTTGCCAAGCAAGTGCAATTGATTGAGAGTGACTTGTTTAGTGCGGCTTCAGGCCAATACGACATCATCATTTCAAACCCGCCTTACATTAGTGAGCAAGAGCGCGACGTGATGGATGAATCAGTCATTATGTACGAACCAGATTTGGCGTTGTTTGCGGACGACGAAGGATTGGCGTTGTACAAGAAGATGGCTGCTGAACTACTAGATTATCTAAGTCCACAAGGAGCAGCGTACTTTGAAATCGGCTATCAACAAGGACCAGCTTTGCTGGCGGTCTTTGGTGAGTTGCCAGGTGTCTCAGTATCATTGCGCCAAGACATGAGTGGACATGATCGCATGATTAAAGTGTCACGGGAGGCATAACATGGCAGAGACAAAAATTTGGTCAGCTGATGAATTGCCCGCAGCGGTCCGCGCGATTAAGCGTGGGTCACTCGTTGCATTCCCAACTGAAACAGTGTATGGCTTGGGCGCGGATGCGTTTAACGATACGGCTGTTGGTAAGGTGTACGCTGCAAAGGGTCGTCCATCTGACAACCCGTTGATTGTGCACGTTTCTGACCCAGAACAAGTTGACCGCTTTGCTGAGGTGAACGACTGGGCGAAGAAGTTGATGGACGCCTTTTGGCCTGGTCCATTGACGATGATTTTGCCAGTTAAGCCAGGCACGGTGTCAACGACGGTGACGGGTGGTTTGGACACAGTGGCAGCGCGCATGCCAGATAACGATTTAACGCGTGCGTTGATTCGTGAGGCTGATGCGCCATTGGTTGGGCCATCTGCTAACACATCAGGTAAGCCATCACCAACCACGGCACAACACGTTTACCATGATTTGCATGGTAAGATTGCCGGCATCTTGGATGATGGGGCAACAAAGATTGGGGTTGAATCAACGGTCATTGACCTATCAACTGATCAACCAGCCGTTTTGCGTCCAGGTAAGATTACGCCTGGTCAAATTGAAGCCGTGTTGGGTGTGGCGGTTGATTCTGAGATTCGTCACGTGGATGCTGATGAAGCACCCAAGGCACCAGGTATGAAGTACCGCCACTACGCACCTGACAAGGATGTGTACATGGTGGCACCAGAAGACTGGACGCAAGCCATCATTTGGGCCCAAGGACAATTGGAACCGGTTGGCTTGATGTTGACGAATGATTTAATTATTCAACACCAGTTGGCTGGCATGGACTTTGTGTGGTCTCTCGGGGATAATGGAGATACCGCAGCAGCTAAATTGTTTGCCGGTTTGCGTTACTTTGATGATCGCAAGGATGTGCGGACGGTTTTGGTTGCTGCCATGCCATCGACACCAGAAAACAGTGCCTACAATAACCGTCTTGGAAAGTCTTCCGGCGGACATTGGGTAACGGAACTGTTAGCTGATTAATTTTGGGGATATCGTTTATATTTGGGGATTTAATAGGAGGTCATGTGAATGACAAATTATCGTGAGTTTGATCCAGAGTTGTGGGCTGCCGTTGACCGCGAGGCTGACCGTCAAGAGCACAACATCGAGTTGATTGCATCTGAAAACATTGCATCAGCAGGGGTGCGTGCTGCGCAAGGTAGCATTTTGACGAACAAGTACGCTGAAGGTTATCCTGGCAAGCGTTACTACGGTGGAACTGAGTTTATCGACCAAATCGAGCAATTGGCGATCGATCGTACCAAGGAATTGTTTGGTGCGGACTACGCCAACGTGCAACCACACTCAGGTTCACAAGCCAACGCAGCTGTTTATGCAGCTTTGCTTGAGCATGGTGACCACGTGTTGGGGATGGACCTCGACGCTGGTGGTCACTTGACGCACGGTTCTCCTGTTAATTTCTCAGGTAAGACGTACCAATTCCACGCCTATGGTTTGGATGAGAACGAGTTGATTGATTACGACCAAGTCCAAGCTTTGGCTGAAGAATTTAAGCCTAAGTTGATTGTGACGGGTGCATCAGCCTACTCACGTTTCATTGACTTTGACCGTTTCCGTCAAATCGCTGATTCTGTTGGCGCATACTTGATGGTTGATATGGCACACATCGCCGGCTTGATTGCTGCTGGGGTTCACCCATCACCAGTTGGTATCGCTGATGTGGTCACGACGACGACGCACAAGACATTGCGCGGACCTCGTGGTGGTATGATTTTGGCCAAGGAAGAGTTGGGCAAGAAGTTGAACTCAGCCATCTTCCCTGGTACGCAAGGTGGACCTTTGGAACACGTGATTGCTGGTAAGGCCGTTGCGTTCTACGAAGCGATGCAACCAAGCTTCAAGGAATACGGTAAGCAAATCGTTGCGAATGCTAAGGCTATGGCTGAAGTGTTTAGCCAATCAGATTTGGTTCGCGTCATTTCTGGCGGTACGGACAACCACTTGTTCAACCTTGATTTGACGGCCACTGGTTTGACGGGTAAGGAAGCCCAAAACTTGTTGGACAGCATTCACATTACGACCAACAAGGAAGCCATTCCAAATGAGCCTCGTAGCCCATTCATCACATCAGGTATCCGTATTGGAACGCCAGCAATTACGACGCGTGGATTCAAGGAGCATGAAGCACGCGAAGTCGCACACATGATTTTGCGTGCCTTTGAGAACCACGATAACCAAGAAGTTCTTGATATGATTGCCAAGGAAGTTATTGCGTTGACGGATAAGTTCCCATTGAGTGGAATTGAGCACGCTGAATAACATTTACCTGTATAATAGTAGAAAATGAATTGGAGTACATGACATGAGCAAGCTAACTGTTTTTGATCACCCACTAATCCAACACAAGTTGACGATTATCCGTGATAAGAATGTTGGAACGAAGGAATTCCGTGAGATCGTTGATGAAATTGCTTCATTGATGGCCTATGAAGTCACACGTGATTTGCCAGTTGAAGATGTTGAAATCGAGACACCAGTTGCCAAGACGACACAAAAGCAATTGGCTGGTAAGAAGTTGGCCATCGTGCCAATCTTGCGTGCTGGTTTGGGGATGGTCGACGGAATCATGAAGTTGATCCCAGCTGCACGTATCGGTCACATTGGTATGTACCGTGATGAAGAGTCATTGGAGCCAGTTGAATACTTCGTTAAGTTGCCAGAAGACATCGACCAACGTGAAGTTTTGGTTGTTGATCCAATGTTGGCTACTGGTGGTTCAGCTGTTATGGCCATTGACGCTTTGAAGAAGCGCGGTGCAACTAAGATTAAGTTGATCACGTTGGTTTCTGCACCAATCGGTGTTGAGACTGTACAAAAGGCCCACCCTGATGTTGATATCTACACGGCTGGTTTGGACGAAGGTTTGAACGAGCACGGATACATCATCCCAGGTTTGGGTGACGCGGGTGACCGTTTGTTCGGTACTCACTAATTAGTTAAAGAAAATTTGGAGACTGCAAGAATTAATTCATGCGGTCTCCATTTTTGTCTTTGATAATAGTAGTAAAGATGAAAATAGAAATTGAGGAGATACGCGATGAAGGTATTAGTAGTAGGCGCTAGTGGGCGCGTCGGCGAAGAGTTGGTTAAGAATCTTGTGGCGGATGGCCGTCAAGTGATTGCGGGAACGCGTCACACGGACCAAGACTTTGGTGAAGGTGTTGAAGTAAAGAACATTGATTTGCTGGCAGATGAAGCGACGTTGGTTGGCGAATTGCGTCCATTGGAATTGGATTCCATTTACTTCGTGGCCGGATCACGTGGTAAGAACTTGTTGCAAATCGATGCTTTTGGTGCTGTGAAGCTTGAAAATGCTGCGGACAAGTTGGGCATCAAGCGCTTTATCATGTTGTCATCATGGCACTCACTATCACCTGCTGAGTGGCAAGACGAGAGCATGATGAATTACAACATCGCGAAGTTCTTTGGTGATCACTGGTTGATGCACCACACGGAATTGAACTACACGATTTTGCAACCGGTTGGATTGACGGAAGAACCTGCCACGGGCAAGGTTGACTTGAATCCAAAGAACGCCGGTACGGGCAAGAACACGATTGTCGATGTGGCTAAGGTGTTGTCAGAAATGTTGAAGTGTGAGAACACATTCCACCGCGTTATTTCAATGCGCCAAGGTGAAACTGACATCAAATTGGCACTAGATACACTTAAGTCAATTTAATTTAGAAGGTTAAACGTTTAACGTGGCGCTGACTTGTTTACTAACTTTGTTAACTAGTTTATACTGAGTGAAGTTAAGAAAAGACGTCTTTAAGTCAGCCCAGCGAGACTGACAAGTTCGGGTCAACGTGCAACCGTACGTTAGAAGATTTTTTACTGCTGGGATGACATGGTCGTCCTGGCTGTTTTTTGTATAAAGACGGGAATTATAGAGGAGTTTGCTCATGGATATGAAGCGTGACGTCGTACTTGACGTTAATGAGAAACCTGGGTTCTTGCAATGGATTGGGTTGTCATTGCAACACATGTTCTCAATGTTTGGGTCAACGGTCTTGGTACCGTTGTTGGTTGGTTTGAATCCTGGAATTGCCTTGTTCAGTTCTGGTGTGGGAACTTTGCTCCACATCTTGATTACGAAGAAGCAAATTCCAGCGTACATGGGTTCTAGTTTTGCCTTCATCATTCCGATGGTGGCCTTGATGAAGACCACAGGATACCCTGGTGTTGCCACTGGTGTTATCTCAGTTGGTATTGTCTACTTGATTGTGGCGGCAATCGTTGCCGTAATCGGTACGAACTGGATTGAAAAGTTGTTGCCACCAATCGTGGTCGGCCCAATCATCATGGTTATCGGTTTGTCATTGTCATCATCAGCTGCACAATCAGCAACGTTGTTGAACGGCAAGTACGACATCCGCGTCTTCGCGGTTGCGATGATCACGTTGGGATTGACGATTGTCTTCAACATGTTCTTGAAGGGCTTCCTTGGTTTGATTCCAATCTTGTTGGGAATTGTTGGTGGATACATCTTCGCTATCTTGTTCGGGTTGGTTGATTTGGCACCAGTTGCACACGCTGCTTGGTTCGCTTTGCCAGACTTCGACATTCCATTCGTTGATTACAAGCCAGTCATGCACTGGGGCGCAATCATCGTTATGGCGCCATTGGCTTTGGTAACGATCACGGAGCACTTGGGTCACTTGATGGTCTTGGATGACTTGACGGGACGGGACTTCATGCGTAACCCAGGTTTGCACCGTACGTTGGCTGGTGACGGTACTGCCTCAATCTTTGCCGGATTGGTCGGTGGACCTTCAACGACATCATATGGTGAAAACATCGGTGTTATGGCCATTACGAAGGTGCACTCAGTTTACGTTTTGATTGGTGCCGCCGTATTCGCCATCTTGTTCTCATTCGTTGGTAAGTTGTCAGCGTTGATCCAATCAATTCCTGGCGCCGTTACGGGTGGTGTGTCATTCTTGCTATTCGGTGTTATCGCAGCGTCAGGTTTGCGTATCATCGTTGAAAACAAGATCGACTTCAACTTGAAGCGTAACTTGATGATTGCCTCATCAGTTTTGGTTATCGGTATCGGTAACGCTTACCTACAAGTGGGTGAGGGTAACGACATCATCCAATTCTCTGGTGTTGCCATCGCCACTGTCTTGGGGATTTTCTTGAATTTGGTCTTGCCAGAAAAGGCTGCTTCAGAGAAATAGTTAATAATTATACAAACTCAAACCGCGGTTTCCGATATGGAATACCGCGGTTTTTTCTTGTAAAAAGTGGGAATAGGCGTTGGCATGACTAGGATTATGCTATTTTTTAGAATATCTAAAATATCAAATTATGGATATAAATATGAAACTATTCCGAAGTGGAATGTTTAAAACCGCGGTTTTACGGCGTTTCTAAATCTGATTGCACATTTGGGACAAAAGTGTTGAAGCTTAAAACGTTGAATTCACATATAAAAGGCGTAATATTAGGGGGTAAAAGTTTTAAACGGTCTGTGTTCTGCGCATCACCGCGATTATTTAGAAAGGAAAGAGGTGGATTTCTGTGGGTGAGAAGACCGCAACCTTTAGCATTGCGGGGCTAACGTTCGACTGGAGCATCATTATTTCAACGACTGTTACATTCGCTATTGTTTTCTTCTTGGCGTTTTGGATGTCTCGCAAGCTGGTTATGAAGCCAGCTGGTGCGTCAAAGCAAAACTTCCTTGAGTGGATTATCGATTTTACCAACGGTATCGTTGATGGATCGCTTCCAAATCGAACTGGAACTAATTTGAAGTTCTTCGCATTCTCAATGTTCATGTTCATCTTTGTTGCCAACCAACTAGGTGTTGCCTTCGTGGTTGACTTCAATGACGTAACGTTCTTGCGTTCTCCAACGGCTAATCCGTTGGTCACGATGACCTTGGCATTGATTGCAATCGGAATGTCCCACTACTTGGGTGTTCAAAAGCTCGGATTCAAAAACTACTTCAAGTCAGTTTACTTGAGTCCATTCAGCGCATTGCTGCCAATTAACATTATTGAACAATTCACGAGTTTCTTGACATTGGGACTTCGTTTGTTCGGTAATATTTTTGCCGGTGAAATGGTCTTGTCTCTTCTTTGGGAATTGGCAAAATCAGCCGGTGTCGTATCATTCGTTCCAGCATTCTTGCTAACGATGATTTGGCAAGCATTCTCTTTGTTTGTCGGAAGTATTCAAGCTTATGTCTTTGTGACGTTGACGACAGTTTACGTTTCAGAAAAGACTGAGATTGAAGAGTAATTTTTTCTTAATTAATCGGAGGATTAAAAAAATGGACGTTGCAACCATTGGTGTTGGTGTTGCCGCAGCGGGTGCCGCAATTGGTGCCGGAATTGGTAACGGTATTGTTATTTCAAGCATGATCTCAGGTATGGCCCGCCAACCTGAATTGGAAGGTAAGTTGCGTTCTAACATGTTCATCGGTGTTGGATTGGTCGAGGCCGTGCCTATCATTGCCATCGCCATTGCCTTCATGTTGTTGAGCAAGTAATAGTAACGCGGAGGCCAACTAATTATGATTAATCAAATTGTTCTAGCAGGTGCTAGCGAAGGGTTGGCTTTGGGTAACATGTTGTTTGTACTAGTGGCATTCCTTGTGTTGATGCTTCTTTTGAAGCACTTCGCTTGGGGTCCAGTAGTAAAGATGATGGAAAAGCGTGCGGAAAAGGTTTCTAACGATTTGGACTTTGCTGAAGAGGCCCGTAAGCAAGCCGAAGCTGATGCAGCTGAGCGTTCAGCTCAATTGCAATCAGCTCGCACTGAAGCAAACGGCATCATCGCTGACGCTAAGACTGCTGCAGGAAACCAACGTGATCAAATCGTTGCGGACGCGCACGCAGCTGCCCAAGCTACTAAGGATCAAGCTTCAGCTCAAATCGAGCAAGAGTGTGCCGAAGCAATGGCTGGCGTTAAGAACGATGTTGCTGAATTGTCAGTGACGATCGCACAAAAGATTATCCAAAAGGAACTAAAGTTAGATGATCAAAAGGCGTTGATTGACGCCTACATCGAAGGGTTAGGTAACAAGTAATGGCATTGGATCAAGCAACGATTGCTAAGCGATATGCCGTTGCTTTGTTCGAATTAACCCATGACCAAAACACGGATGCTGCTACTTTGGCCGAATTGGTTGAAGTACGTACAGTATTGGTGGAAAACCCAGAATTGACGAAGGCTATCGAATCAATGCGTGTGCCTGAGTCAGCTAAGCAACAAATGGTAGCAACGCTATCTGATGGAGCTAGCCAAGTGGTTAAGAACTTGTTGCAAATGGCGTATGATTATCGCCGTTTCAGCGACCTACCTGCAATTATCACAGCTTATGAAGACTTGGTTAACAAGTCTGAAGGTGTGGTATATGCCGAGGTTAAGACTGCTGTTGCTTTGAGCGACGAACAAGCTGCCCGTATGACGGAACAACTTGCAAAGCGCTTTGAAGCTAAGGAGATTAAGTTGACACAAGTTGTCGACGAAGCCTTGCTTGGTGGTGTTGTTGTACAAGCGAACAACCAGATTTTGGATGGGTCATTAGCAACTAAGTTAGCTGCTATTCGTCAGAGTATCATCCGCTAGTAATCTGAAAATCTAGTAGAAATTGATGTTGTGTGTGATGAATAGACACACTTTAAAGAAAGAGGAACTGCTGAAATGAGCATCAAAGCTGAAGAAATCAGTTCACTCATCAAGAGCCAATTGGCCAACTATCAAGACGAATTGACTGTTCAAGAAACGGGAACTGTTACCTACGTTGGTGACGGTATTGCCCGTGTAACCGGTTTGGAGAACGCTCTTGCCGGTGAATTGGTCGAGTTTGAGAACGGCGTATTTGGTATGGCACAAAACCTTGAGTCTAATGATGTTGGTATCATTATCTTGGGTAAGTACGACGAGATTCGCGAAGGCGATACTGTTAAGCGCACTGGTCGTATCATGGAAGTGCCTGTTGGTGAGGGATTGATCGGACGTGTTGTTAACGCATTGGGTCAACCAATCGACGGAATGGGACCAATTAACACGACGAGCACTCGTCCTGTTGAAGTAAAGGCCCCAGGTGTTATGGAGCGTAAGTCTGTTTTCGAGCCACTACAAACTGGTTTGAAGGCCGTCGACGCTTTGGTTCCAATTGGACGTGGACAACGTGAATTGATCATCGGTGACCGTAAGACTGGTAAGACGTCTGTAGCCATCGATACAATCTTGAACCAAAAGGATCAAGACATGATCGTTATCTACGTGGCTATTGGTCAAAAGGATTCAACTGTGCGTACGCAAGTTGAAACTTTGCGTCAAATGGGCGCTTTGGATTACACGATTGTTGTGTCAGCCGGTCCTTCAGAACCAGCTCCTATGTTGTACTTGGCTCCTTATGCCGGTGCAGCTATGGGTGAAGAGTTCATGTACAACGGCAAGCACGTCTTGATTGTGTACGATGATTTGTCAAAGCAAGCTACGGCTTACCGTGAGCTGTCATTGATTCTTCGTCGTCCTCCTGGACGTGAAGCCTACCCTGGTGACGTCTTCTACTTGCACTCACGTTTGCTAGAACGTGCTGCTAAGTTGTCAGACGAATTGGGTGGCGGTTCAATGACTGCTTTGCCAGTTATCGAAACGCAAGCGGGTGACGTTTCTGCGTACATCCCAACTAACGTTATCTCAATCACTGACGGACAAATCTTCTTGGATGCCGACCAATTCTACGCCGGTGTTCGTCCTGCCATCGATGCCGGAACTTCTGTTTCACGTGTTGGTGGTGACGCCCAAATCAAGGCGATGAAGAAGGTTGCCGGAACGTTGCGTTTGGACTTGGCTTCATTTAAGGAGTTGGAGTCATTCGCACAATTCGGTTCTGACTTGGATGCGGCAACGCAAGCTAAGTTGGCCCGTGGTCGTCGTACGGTTGAGTTGTTGAAGCAACCTTTGCACCAACCATTGCCAGTTGAAGAGCAAGTTTTGTCATTGTACGCCTTGACTCGTGGCTTTATGGACGATGTTGCTGTTGAAGATATCCAACGCTTCGAATCAGAAATGATCGCAGCTGTTCGTGCTTCACACAACGACTTGTTGCAAACGATTGTTGACACAAAGGACTTGCCTGATGCAGATGCTATGAACGCCGCCATTACGGAGTTCAAGGCAACCTTTGCGCCAAGTGCCCAATAATTAGGGAGGGGCGATAAATGGCAGCTTCTTTGCAAGATATTCAACGCCGAATTGCCTCAACAAAAAAGACGCGACAAATCACGAGTGCCATGCAAATGGTCTCAACGGCTAAGTTGAGCCAAATTCAACGTCACGGTGGATCATACACAACGTATGCTAACGCCTTGCACGACGTTGTGGCTCACTTATCTAATGCGCACATCAACAATGTTTCTGGTACTTTGCTAGAACAACGTGATGTGAAGAAGGTTGGCTTCTTGGTCATCTCTTCTGATCGTGGTTTGGTTGGTGGTTATAACTCAACGCTATTGAAGGGTATGATGGCGATTATCGAAGAGCGTCAATTGACGCCTGACCAAGTGGTTATTTTGGCCGTTGGTGGTAATGCCTCAGACTTCTTCAAGAAGCGTGGCTACAACGTTGCGTACGAGTACCGTGGTGTGTCTGACGTGCCTACCTTTAACGAGGTTCGCGAAATCGTTAAGACCGTTACGACGATGTACGATAACGAAGTCTTTGATGAGTTGACTGTTGCATACCAACACTTCGTATCACGTATTCAAAATGAATTGCGTTTGGAGAAGATGTTGCCAGTTTCTACTGACGACATGGAACCAACGTCTGAAGATTCAGTGAAGGCGGATTACGAAATGGATCCTTCTCCAGAACAAATTCTTGGTGTGGTTTTGCCACAATATGCTGAGAGTTTGGTCTACGGTGCTATCTTGGATGCCAAGACGGCTGAGCACGCGGCTTCTGCCAACGCAATGTCATCTGCAACTGATAACGCTAAGGAAATCATCCGTACGTTGGAATTGCAATTTAACCGTGCGCGTCAAAGTGCGATTACGACGGAAATTACAGAAATTACAGGTGGTATGGCTGCTTTGGATTAATCCAAGCGTCATAGCAACCTTTTGAAATGAAGGAAGGAAACGACAATGAGTACCGGACGTGTTGTTCAAGTCATTGGTCCAGTCGTCGACGTTGCCTTTCCATCAGGAACTCAAGTACCTGACATCAACAACGCTTTGATCATCGATAAGGGTGAGCAAGGTGCGTTGACGGTCGAAGTATCTTTGGCTTTGGGTGATGGTGTCGTACGTACGATCGCCATGGACTCAACTGATGGTTTGCAACGTGGAATGGCCGTAGAAGACACTAATGCACCAATTAGTGTGCCTGTCGGTGAAGCTACGTTGGGACGTGTGTTCAACGTTTTGGGTAACCCCGTTGATGGTGGTGAAGAGTTGGGTGAGGATGTTCCTCGTGACCCTATCCACCGTGAGGCCCCAGCTTACGACCAATTGGCCACATCTACTGAAATCCTTGAAACTGGTATCAAGGTTATCGATTTGTTGGCACCTTACATCCGTGGTGGAAAGATCGGATTGTTTGGTGGTGCCGGAGTTGGTAAGACAGTTTTGATTCAAGAGTTGATTCACAATATCGCTCAAGGTCACAACGGAATCTCTGTATTTACTGGTGTTGGTGAGCGTACCCGTGAAGGTAACGACATGTACCACGAAATGCAAGATTCAGGCGTTTTGAAGCAAACGGCCATGGTTTATGGTCAAATGAACGAGCCTCCTGGAGCACGTATGCGTGTTGCGTTGACTGGTTTGACAATCGCTGAGCACTTCCGTGATGTTAACGGACAAGACGTGTTGTTGTTTATCGACAACATCTTCCGTTTCACGCAAGCTGGTTCAGAGGTTTCAGCCTTGTTGGGACGTATCCCATCAGCCGTTGGTTACCAACCTACGTTGGCAACTGAAATGGGTCAATTGCAAGAGCGTATTACGTCAACGCAAAAGGGTTCAGTTACGTCAATCCAAGCCGTTTACGTGCCTGCCGATGACTATACTGACCCTGCTCCTGCGACGACATTTGCCCACTTGGATGCCACGACTAACTTGGAGCGTGCTTTGACGCAACAAGGTATCTACCCAGCCGTGGATCCATTGGCATCAACGTCAACTGCTTTGACGCCTGAGATTGTTGGTCAAGAACACTACGAAGTAGCTACGGAAGTACAACGTACTTTGCAACGCTACCGTGAGTTGCAAGACATCATCTCAATCTTGGGTATGGATGAGTTGTCAGATGAAGAGAAGACGATCGTTAACCGCGCTCGTCGTATTCAATTCTTCCTGTCACAACCATTCTCAGTCGCTGAGACGTTTACTGGTTTGAAGGGTGAGTACGTACCAGTTGCTGAAACTGTACGTAGCTTCAAGGAGATCTTGGAAGGTAAGTACGACCAATACCCTGAAGATGCCTTCCGTAACGTTGGTGTCATCGAACAAGTAGCTGAAAAGGCTGCTACGATGGCTCAATAGTGAGGGCGCGCCATGAATGAACACAGCCTACATGTTAAGGTGGTAACGCCGAACGGTGTCGTGTTCGATTATGAGACTGCTACGTTGGTTGTGCTTAGCACGACTGGCGGTGAAGTAGGTGTCATGGCGAACCACGCACCAATTATCGCTGCTTTGAAGGTTAGCGAAGTTAAGATTGTCGATGACGTCAACGGTGTTGAAGAACGCCTTGCCGTTAGTGGCGGTTTTGCCGAGTTTTCTTCAAACGAGTTGACGGTTGTCGCTGACGCTGCAGAGCGTGCTGCTGACATCGACATTACTCGTGCGGAGTCAGCCAAGGAACGCGCTGAGCGCCGTTTGGCTGATGATAACTCAACTCGTGATGTGGAACGTGCACAGGTCGCTTTGTTGCGTGCCGTAAACCGTATCCACGTTGCTTCTGGAAAGAAGTAATAGATTGCGAATTTAAGGGTCTTGAACATTTTGTTCAAGGCCCTTTTTGTATACAAAATGGTACACTAGAAGCAATGATATTGTGAGGGGAATGCGAGAATGAAATTTGGAAAACTTGTTGGTGGCGGTTTGGTTGTCGTAGCGTTGGCCGGTGGTGGTTATTGGCTAATGCATCAACAGCAACCAGCCGAGAAGACACAAACAACGACGAAGCAACCAGCTAAGCAACAACAATCCAGCAGTGAGAAGAAGGCGTATCCGGTGACGATTAAGCCAGGTAGCGAAGAAGCGACGCTATTGATGGTTGTGAATAAAAAGCACCCATTACCAGCTGACTACAACCCTTATAACGGTGGTTTGAGTCCACGTACGGAAACGGCTAAGGATGAACTGATTGCGGCGATGAAGCAAGCTGGCTTTGACGTTGGTGACACAGTTTCAGGTTACCGTGGCTATGATTATCAAAAGACGTTGTACGATGGTTATGTCGCTTCTGAAGGGCAAGCTGAAGCTGATGCGGTATCAGCCCGTCCAGGTTACTCAGAGCACCAATCTGGTTTGGCGTTCGATTTGCGTAACGGTAGCGGTGGCTTGTTTGCGGAAGGTGGTTCTGATCCAGCTGCCGCAAAGTGGTTGCGCGACAATGCCTACAAGTATGGCTTGATTGTCCGTTACCCAGCTGACCTAACGAGTTCAACCGGATATTCCCACGAGGAATGGCACATGCGCTATGTTGGCATGACCGCTGCCAAGGTGATTAAGGAACAAAATATCTCCCTTGAGCAATACACTGGTAATGCCGGTGGCGATTACAACAAGACAAAGAGCGATGATATTCCAGCGCTCGAAGAATATACGGCAAAATACAGCGACCGCTTAACCAAATAAGGGAGTTTTAAGCACGCGGAAAATTTGCTAAAATAGAATTAATTATGATTTGAGAAAGCAGGACGACACGATGATTGTATTATCGGGAACTATTGGAGCTGGGAAGACCAGTTTGACGACGGTGCTCGCTGAGCACTTGGGAAGTGAAGCATTTTATGAGTCCGTAGATGATAACCCAATTTTGCCTTTGTTCTACGAGAATCCAAAGAAGTACGCGTTCTTGCTACAAAATTATTTCTTGAACAAGCGTATGGATAACATCAAGGACGCACAAGGAAGCAAGTTGAACGTTATTGACCGTTCAATCTTTGAGGACTTGTTGTTGTTCCAATTGAACGCTGACTTGGAGCGTGCAACGCAAACTGAAGTTGCCATTTACGGTGACTTGTTGAACAACATGATGGAACAAGTTGATTTTTCTGACGATGCTATCGTGAAGACGCCAGATTTGTTGATTTACATCCACGTTAGCTTCGACACGATGTTGGCTCGCATTCAAAAGCGTGGTCGTGACTTCGAGCAAATCGACCACGATCCATCATTGTACGATTACTACAAGAAGTTGAACGAACGCTACATTGCTTGGTTCGAAAGTTATGATCGTTCACCAAAGCTAAGTATCGATGGTGACAAGCACGACTTTGTGAATGACCCAGAAGCTGCTAAGGCAGTATTGGCATTGATCGACGAAAAGATTGATGAATTGGGTTTGCGTGATTAATTAGGAGAATAAGAATATGTTAGATATGAAGTTGATCCGTAACGAAACGGAAAGTGTCAAGGAACGTTTGGCAACGCGTGGTGTTGACCCATCAGAAATTGATGCGTTGATTGCTGACGATGCTAAGCGTCGCGAGTTGTTGGTACAAACTGAAGAGTTGAAGGCTCGTCGTAACACGGTTTCAGACGAAATTGGTTTGAAGAAGCGCAACAAGGAAGATGCTTCAGAGACTATCGCCGAGATGCAAGCAGTATCTGCTAAGATCAAGGAATTGGACGAAGAAGTTGCTAAGGTTGACGAGGCTATCCAAGACCGCATGTTGCACTTCCCTAACTTGCCAAACCCAACGATTCCAGTTGGTGCTGACGAAGAAGCTAACCGCGAAGAGCGTACTTGGGGAGAAATTCCTTCATTCGACTTCAAGCCAAAGGCTCACTACAAAATTGGTGAAGACCTTGGTATCTTGGACTGGGAGCGCGGTGCTAAGGTTGCCGGTGCTCGCTTTGTCTACTACGTTGGTCAAGGTGCCCGCCTAGAACGTGCCGTTTACAACTTCATGTTGGACGAGCACCAAAAGGAAGGCTACAAGGAAATGATCACGCCATACATGGTTAAGGATGCTGCCATGTTTGGTACGGGACAATACCCTAAGTTCATGGAAGACGCTTACCGTGTTGGAACTAACGAAGATATGACGTTGATTCCAACGGCCGAAGTGCCTTTGACGAACTACTTCCGCGAAGAAGTGATTGATGCTGACAAGTTGCCATACTCAGTTACGGCTGTTTCACCATCATTCCGTCAAGAAGCTGGTTCAGCTGGACGCGACACGCGTGGATTGATCCGTATGCACCAATTCAACAAGGTTGAAATGGTTAAGTTTACGAAGCCTGAGCAATCATACCAAGCTTTGGAAGACATGACGGCTAACGCTGAAAACATCTTGCAAAAGTTGAATTTACCATACCACGTCATCACGTTGTCAACGGGAGACATGGGATTCTCAGCTGCCAAGACTTATGACTTGGAAGTTTGGATGCCTGAGCAAGACATCTACCGTGAGATTTCATCAGTTTCAAACACGGAAGCCTTCCAAGCACGTCGCGCACGTATCCAATACCGTGACGAAGAGGGTAAGTTGCAATTTGTACACACGTTGAACGGTTCAGGTTTGGCTGTTGGACGTACGGTTGCTGCTATCTTGGAGAACTACCAAAACGAAGACGGAACGGTTACGATTCCTGAAGTTTTGCGTCCATACTTCGGTGCCGACAAGATCGTGCCAGAAGACACGTTGTAAAATTAAACATTAATTTAGCTCAACAATCGGATTTCGGTTGTTGGGCTTTTTTGTTGTTGGTTTTTATGTAGTGGTGTGTGTCGACGCGTTGCGTCGAGGCATGGGTGCGCGGGACTATCTCCGGCAAAGTTCAAATTGGGGCAACCGAATGGCGCGGACGCCATTCAGCGAGGCAAATAATGCATAAGTTATTTGTAAATAATAAGTATATTAAGTAATGCGTTACGGAATGATGACTGTGGCGCGATAAGAGTGAGGAAAAGATATGCGTAAGGTTACGAAGCAAATGATGGCAGGTTTGATGGCAGCAGGTGTGTTGGCATCAGTTGGGACGAGCGCGAGTGCCGCTTTGGTTGACCCAGGCCTACAATCAACAAAGGCGGGTGTTGTGGTTGACGCCCAAACTGGTCAAGTTATCGCTGATCAAAACGGAACGGAGCGTTTGCCAATCGCTTCAACGACTAAGTTGATTACGATGTACATGGTTAAGGAAGCTATCAAGTCAGGCAAGATTTCATTGTCACAAAAGGTGAAGGTGCCTGAGGACATTGCGGCCTTCAGTCAAGACTTGTCAGTGGCAAACACGCCAATGACGGCTGAGAAGACGTACACGGTGCAACAATTGATCGACGCGATGATGGTGCCATCTTCAAACGGTGCTGCTTTGTTGTTGGCGAACTTGTTGGGTGGTAGCCAAGCTAAGTTCAAAAAGATGATGGAAGCTAAGTTGGAGAGCTGGGGAATTGCTGGCGTGAAGATTTACTCACCCTCAGGTTTGACGAACGGTGACATGAAGAAGTTCAAGGATTCATCAGCTGACGAAGATGTTGAAAACGAAATGTCAGCCCGCGAATTGGCTGTGGTGGCCCGTCGCTTGGTATTGGACTTCCCTGACGTGTTGAAGACAGCACAACAAAAGACGGTTGAGTTCCCTGCTGTTTCAGGTGGTACTGAAACGATGAACAACACGAACGAATTGTTGGGTAACGAAACGTTTGATTTGAACTGGCTTGGTTTGAAGACGGGAACGACGCCTAACGCCGGTGGAAACTTTGTTGGTGTAACGAAGATTCAAGGCCGTCCAGTTGTCTCAGTTGTTTTGAACTCAGGCGACAATGCTGATGCCGCTGCTAAGTTTAACGCAACGTTGACGATGGTTAAGAAGGCTGACGATGCAGTTAAGGTGCAAAAGGTTGCCTCAGGTTTGAAGCCAGCCAAGAATACGGTCTCAGTTTTGACGGCCAAGGATGGTAAGATCTCATACAAGACTAAGGGAACGGCTACTTTCTTCGTGCCAGCTGGTGAGTCAGCAACGACGAAGGCTGTGAACGCAAAGTTGAGCAAGAAGATCACAGCACCATTGAAGCAAAACGAGAAGTTGGGAACGGCGCAATTGGAATCATCATTTGCAGCAGCCAACGACTGGTTGACGGGTGCTCCTGAAGTTGAGTTGGTTTCAGTTTCAGAAGAGCCACGTGCAAACTGGTTCGCAACGACTTGGCGTGGTATGTTCGGTAAGAGCAACTACGACATTACGGCAACTAAATAATTAGATAGAAGGGTGATCACAACAGGTGGTCACCTTTTTTGTATGAAATGCGTTTTTTCTATGAAAAAAGTATTGCCAAATGGCATTGAGGCGAGTATTATATATCAAGTGGTTAGGCGACATGCCTACCGGGGCCGCTGCCGAGCGTTCCAAAATAACAAAGTTTGAAAAAAGTGTTGACACTTGCTTCTGTACTTGTTATTATATAAAAGTTGTTTCAAGCGAATAACTTGAAAAGACGTCTGTTGCGGATGTGGCGGAACTGGCAGACGCGCTGGATTTAGGTTCCAGTGCCTTCGGGCGTGCAGGTTCGATTCCTGTCATCCGTATTATCGGTTATCCGATAGACATGCCGACTTAGCTCAGCTGGCAGAGCACTTCACTAGTAATGAAGGGGTCGCTGGTTCGAATCCAGTAGTCGGCATTTGATGCGAATATAGTTCAGTTGGTAGAACGCTACCTTGCCATGGTAGAGGTCGCGGGTTCGAATCCCGTTGTTCGCTTCTGATTCTTTATAGGATCAAATAATTAAATAATGGGCTTATATGCTAATTGGATAAACACCCCGGCTACGAACCGGGTATTGCAGGTTCGAGTCCTGCTAGGCCCATCGATTGGAAAAACCATCAAGTAATAACTTGGTGGTTTTTCTGTCGTGTTTTACCACAAGATTTCGAACTGAATAGGCAAACTTGTTTGGTACGATTTACATAATCGATTAAGTGTGAAATTTTTTGTTTGGTTTTTGTGTTTAATGGTAAACTTACCTTAAGTCAGAACGACGTGACGAATTATTGGCATTAGTGAACCGCACGTTCTATAATAATGTCAACATTGGTCAAGGAGGCGCAAAGATGGCTGAACAAAATATGTCAGACTATATCGAAGCATATCTCAAACAGATTTTGCAGCAATCAGAACAGATTGAAATTCGGCGCGCAGAGCTTGCGGAACGATTCAACGTTGTGCCTTCGCAGATCAACTATGTCATTAAGACGCGGTTTTCAATTCAACAAGGTTATCGCGTGATTTCAAAACGTGGTGGCGGTGGCTTTATCCGCATTGAGCGGGTGCCGCTGAGGGCTGATCCTCATTATATTGAAGAGTTGTTATCAAGTCTTTCTGACCAGGTGAGTGTTCGTGAGGTTCGCGATATCTTATCTAGTCTAGTACGCGATGAGATATTAACGGAACGGGAGCAGGAGCTGTTGCTGACAATGTTGTCGAAGGAAGCGTTGGACGTTGGGGATGTTCAAGTTTAAGGACGTCTACGCGGACGATTGCTACGTCAATTATTAAACCGAATGCGGTTTGAAAGTGAGCGTAATTAATATGGATAATCAATACACACCAAGCGCCAAGAACGTACTTGTTTTGGCGCAAGAACAAGCAAAGTATTTTAAGCACCAAGCAGTTGGTACTGAGCACCTTTTGTTGGCTTTGGCCATCGAGAAGGAAGGTATCGCTAGCAAGGTAATGCAACAATTTAACATCTCTGACGATGATATTCGTGAGGAGATTGAGCGATTCACTGGTTACGGTACGTTGTCACGTGCTGAAAAGGAAGCTTACTTGCCATACTCACCAAAGGCTGGCGAAGTGTTGCAAATGGCTGGTGAAGAAGCACGCAACATGCAACAAAGCCGTGTTGGAACGGAACACATCTTGTTGGCATTGTTGGCTGATGATTCAATTTTGTCATCACGTATCTTGATTTCATTGGATGCAAATCCAGGTGAGATGCGTCGTGTCATTTTGCGTAAGCTTGGTATCAATGATACGGCACGCAAGAAGGATGCTCGTGGTGGCCGTCGCGGTAACCAACAAGCACAGGAAGGAACGCCAACCCTTGATTCATTGGCGCGTGATTTGACGCAACAAGCGCGTGATCACCGCATGGATCCAGTTGTCGGCCGTTCTGCTGAAGTTAAGCGTGTCATCCAAATTTTGTCACGTCGTACGAAGAACAACCCAGTCTTGATTGGTGAGCCTGGGGTTGGTAAGACGGCGATTGCTGAGGGTTTGGCCCAAAAGATTGTCGCTGGGGATGTACCAGCTGACATGGCTAAGAAGCGTTTGATGATGCTTGATATGGGTTCTTTGGTTGCCGGCACGAAGTATCGTGGTGAGTTCGAAGACCGTTTGAAGAAGGTTATCGACGAAATCCAACGTGACGGAAACGTCATCTTGTTCATCGATGAGTTGCACACGTTGATTGGTGCTGGTGGTGCAGAAGGTGCCATTGACGCCTCAAACATCTTGAAGCCAGCTTTGGCTCGTGGTGAGTTGCAAACGATTGGTGCGACAACGTTGGATGAGTACCAAAAGTACATTGAAGCTGATGCTGCTTTGGAGCGTCGTTTTGCCCAAGTGCAAGTTGACGAACCAACGGAAGCTGATGCCATTGAAATCTTGAAGGGCTTGAAGTCACGTTATGAGCAACACCACCAAGTTGCCATTTCAGATGATGCCGTAGTTGACGCTGTTAAGTTGTCAGTGCGTTACATCACGGATCGCTTCTTGCCAGACAAGGCCATCGATATCATGGACGAAGCTGCGGCTAAGGTTCGTATCGATCGTTCAGGTCACAAGACGCCATTGGCTAAGTTGGAAGAGAAGTTGCAAGCTATCCGCGCTGAAAAGGATGCCGCTATCGAGTCTTTGGACTTCGAATTGGCAGCGCAACTTCGTAAGAAGGAAATGACGCAAAAGAAGAAGGTTGATAAGTACATCGCCGAACGTGATGCTGAGCAACCTGAAGGAACGTCAAACTACGACTTGGAAGTTACGACGCACGATGTTGCTGAAGTGGTTTCAGAGCAAACTGGTATTCCACTAACGCAAATGGAAAAGTCAGAACAAGAGCGTTTGTTGAACTTGGAGAAGGTTTTGCACGACCGTGTTATCGGTCAAGACGAAGCCGTTTCAGCAACTGCGCGTGCCATCCGTCGTGCCCGTTCAGGTTTGAAGGATCCACAACGTCCAATTGGAACATTTATGTTCTTGGGACCTACTGGAACTGGTAAGACTGAATTGGCTAAGGCATTGGCTGAAGCAATGTTTGGTTCAGAAGACAACATGATTCGTGTTGATATGTCTGAATACCGTGAAGCATACTCAGCAAGCCGTTTGGTTGGTTCAGCACCTGGTTACGTCGGTTATGACGAAGGTGGTCAATTGACTGAAAAGGTTCGTCGTAACCCATACTCAGTTGTGTTGTTGGACGAGGCTGAAAAGGCTCACCCAGACATCTACAACTTGATGTTGCAAGTGTTCGACGACGGTTACCTAACGGACGCTAAGGGACGTAAGGTTGATTTCCGTAACACGATTATCATCATGACGTCTAACTTGGGTGCAACGCGTTTGCGTGATGAGAAGTCAGTTGGATTCGGTGCGGTCGACAAGTCTAAGGACTACGACGCAATGAATGCAACTGTTCGTCAAACATTGCGTGAGACGTTCCGTCCAGAATTCATTAACCGTATTGACGAAGTCGTGGTCTTCCATGCTTTGACGAAGCCAGAACTACACCAAATCGTGAAGTTGATGGCCAAGTCAGTGTTGAAGCGTATTTCAGAACAAGGATTCGATGTTAAGATGACGCCAGCTGCTATTGATGCAGTGGCCGAAGCTGGCTTCGATCCTGAATACGGTGCCCGTCCAATTCGTCGTGCGCTACAAACGAAGGTTGAAGATCGTTTGTCAGAGGAATTGTTGAGTGGCAAGATTACAACGAATGATGTTGTGACAATCGGTGCGAAGGCCGGCGAAATCACGATTAACGTGAAGGCAAAGGCTGAGCCAAAAGAGACGGTCACAGAATAACCATAATTTATTTGAAAAAGCGAGTATTGACAAAGGACGCAAACCTTGATAATGCTTGCTTTTTCTTGTATACTATAAGGTAGTTTAATTGTGCATAGACAACGGCTGACAGGAAATATTGTCCCTGAAAGCCTTTATAGCAGGGGCAGTGGCGTTTTCGAAGTCGGAAATGTCGTTGTCTTTTTTGCACTCAAAAACCGGTAAAAAACAGATTTTGTAATCAAACTGTAAAGAAACTGGTGTGCGCAGTTGGCCAAATCAAAGCGAGGTGGAAAACTTGGTAGGAACGCTTGTAAAGTACGGTAAGCACCGTGTTCGTCGCAGTTACGCACGAATCAAGGAAGTCCTTGATTTGCCTAACTTGATTGAGATCCAAACGGACTCATACAACTGGTTCTTGGATGAAGGATTGCGTGAAATGTTCACTGACATTTTGCCAATCGAAGATTTCCAAGGAAAGTTGTCATTGGAATTTGTGGACTATAAGCTCATGGAGCCTAAGTACACAGTAGAAGAAGCTCGTAACCACGATGCAAATTACTCAGCACCATTGCACGTAACGTTGCGCTTGACGAACCAAGAAACTGGTGAAATCAAGTCACAAGACGTGTTCTTCGGTGACTTCCCATTGATGACGCCATCAGGTACGTTCATCATTAACGGAGCTGAGCGTGTTATCGTTTCACAACTTGTTCGCTCTCCTGGTGTTTACTACAACGAGGAATTGGACAAGAACGGTCGTCCTAACTACGGTACGACGTTCATCCCAAGCCGTGGTGCTTGGTTGGAATTTGAAACAGACGCAAAGGGATTGAGCTACGTACGTATCGATCGTACGCGTAAGTTGCCTGTTACTGAATTGGTTCGTGCCTTAGGTTACGGATCAGATTCAGAGGTTTTGCAAATCTTGGGTGACCAATACGATTCAATCTCATTGACGTTGGATAAGGACGTTCACAAGGACATCAACGACTCACGTGTCGAAGAGGCCTTGAAGGACATCTACGAACGCCTACGTCCAGGTGAGCCAAAGACGGCCGATTCATCTCGTGCCTTGTTGACGGCTCGCTTCTTTGACCCAAAGCGTTACGATTTGGCACCTGTTGGTCGTTACAAGATCAACAAGAAGTTGTCATTGAAGACGCGTTTGATGGGCTTGACGTTGGGTGAGACGTTGGCCGACCCTGATACTGGTGAAGTTATCGCCGAAAAGGGAACGGTTGTCGACAAGAAGGTTATGGCTGCTTTGGCACCATTCCTTGACCGCGACGACTTTAAGACGACGACATTTACGCCTTCAGACGAAGGTGTTGTGACGACGCCTATGACGTTGCAAACTGTCTTGGTTGAAAACCCAGAGGATCCTGAAAAGGTTTTGCCAGTGATCGGTAACGGCCAATTTGACGAATCTGTTCGTACGATCCAACCAGCTGATATTATCGCTGGTATGAACTACTTCTTGAACTTGCCATTGGGCATCGGCGCAACGGACGACATTGACCACTTGGGTAACCGTCGTATCCGTCGTGTGGGTGAATTGTTGCAAAACACATTCCGTATCGGTTTGAGCCGTATGGAGCGTGTGGTTCGTGAGCGTATGTCTATCCAAGACCCAGATACGGTTACACCACAACAATTGATTAACATCCGCCCTGTTGTGGCAGCTGTTAAGGAGTTCTTCGGTTCATCACAATTGTCACAATTCATGGACCAAACTAACCCTCTTGGAGAATTGACGAACAAGCGTCGTCTATCTGCCTTGGGACCTGGTGGTTTGACTCGTGACCGTGCCGGTTATGAAGTCCGAGACGTGCACTACACGCACTACGGACGTATGGACCCTATCGAAACGCCTGAAGGTCCTAACATCGGTTTGATCAACTCATTGGCTACGTACGGTCGTGTTAACCGTTACGGATTCATTGAGACGCCATACCGTCGTGTTGACTGGACGACTCACAAGGTTACGGACAAGATTGACTACTTGACGGCCGACGAAGAAGATAACTTCATCGTTGCCCAAGGTAACTCAGTTTTGAACGAAGATGGATCATTTGCTTCTGACGTTGTTTTGGCTCGTAAGAGTGAGGAAAACGTCGAAGTTTCTATCGACCAAGTTGACTACATGGACGTTTCTCCTAAGCAAATTGTTGCCGTTGCCACGGCCGCAATTCCTTTCTTGGAAAACGATGACTCTAACCGTGCCTTGATGGGTGCCAACATGCAACGTCAAGCGGTTCCTTTGATCAACCCACACGCACCATTGATTGGTACGGGTATCGAATACAAGGCTGCCCACGACGCCGGTGTTGCCATTATTGCTAAGTACCCTGGTACGGTTGAGTACGTTGACGGTCGCGAAATCCGCGTTCGTCGCGAAGATGGCTCACTTGATAAGTACGAATTGATGAAGTTCCGTCGTTCAAACGCTGGTAAGAACTACAGCCAACGTCCAATCGTTAAGGTTGGGGATGCAGTTGATGCCGACGAAGTTTTGGCCGATGGTCCATCAATGGAGCAAGGTGAATTGGCTTTGGGACAAAACCCATTGATCGCCTTCATGACTTGGCAAGGATATAACTTTGAAGATGCCATCATCATCAACGAACGTTTGATCCGCGATGATGTTTACACGTCAATCCACATTGAAGAATACGAATCAGAGGCTCGTGATACGAAGCTTGGCCCTGAAGAGTTCACTCGCGAAATCCCTAACACTGGTGAAGAGCAATTGAAGAACTTGGACGAGCGCGGAATTATCCGTATCGGTGCTGAAGTTGAAGACGGTGATCTTTTGGTTGGTAAGGTTACGCCTAAGGGTGTTACTGAATTGTCAGCTGAAGAGCGTTTGCTACACGCCATCTTCGGTGAGAAGGCCCGTGAAGTTCGTGATACGTCATTGCGTGTTCCTCACGGTGGTGGCGGTGTCGTTCAAGACGTTCGTATCTTTACGCGTGAGAACGGTGACGAATTGGCACCAGGTGTTAACATGATGGTTCGTGTTTACATCGCACAACGTCGTAAGATTCAAGTTGGTGACAAGATGGCCGGTCGTCACGGTAACAAGGGAACTGTTTCAGTTATCGTGCCTTCAGAAGACATGCCATTCATGCCAGACGGAACGCCTATCGACATTATGTTGTCACCAATGGGTGTGCCATCTCGTATGAATATCGGACAAGTGCTTGAATTGCACTTGGGTATGGCTGCTCGCGAATTGGGTATCCACATCGCATCACCTGTCTTTGACGGTGCCCGTGACGCGGATATCTGGGACGCTTTGAAGGAAGCTGGTTTGCCATCAGACGGTAAGACTGTCTTGTACGATGGTCGTACTGGTGAAGCCTTCGACAAGCGTGTTTCTGTCGGAATCATGCACTACATGAAGTTGGCCCACATGGTCGACGACAAGATGCACGCCCGTTCAATCGGACCTTACTCACTTGTTACGCAACAACCACTTGGTGGTAAGGCGCAATTCGGTGGACAGCGTTTCGGTGAAATGGAAGTTTGGGCCCTTGAGGCCTATGGTGCTGCGCACACTTTGCAAGAAATCTTGACGTACAAGTCAGATGACGTTGTTGGTCGTGTTAAGACTTACGAGGCCATCGTTAAGGGTGACCAAATCCCTAAGCCAGGTGTACCGGAGTCATTCCGTGTCTTGGTTAAGGAATTGCAAGCTCTTGGTTTGGACATGAAGGTCTTGGACGCAGATGATCGTGAGATCGAATTGCGTGACATGGATGATGACGATTCAATCGTTAACATCGAAGCCGCTAATGCAGAAGCACAACGTTTGGCACAAGAATTTGCTGCCGACGGTGCCGAAGCATCAGCTCCAAAGGCTGACGGTGTCGTTAACTTGAACGACGCTGAATAAGAGATTATTCTTAGCCCTGCGCTACTTTTAAGAGATTGTTAGCCAACCTAGCACATTGCTAGGTTCGTGCTTACTGCGTTTGATCATTCGAGCATGGTAAGCACGGACTTAGTGAAGTGCTGGATTGGATTGTATATAGGAACCTACGAAAGGGGTCAAACCATTGATTGATGTCAATAAGTTTGAAAGCATGCAAATCGGACTGGCTAGCCCAGACAAGATTCGCAGCTGGTCTTATGGTGAAGTTAAGAAGCCTGAGACAATCAACTATCGTACGCTCAAGCCTGAAAAGGATGGACTTTTCGACGAGCGTATCTTTGGACCTACCAAGGATTACGAATGTGCGTGTGGAAAGTACAAGCGTATTCGTTACAAGGGAATCGTTTGTGATCGTTGCGGCGTTGAAGTAACGTCTTCAAAGGTCCGCCGTGAGCGCATGGGTCACATCGAGTTGGCCGCTCCTGTATCACACATCTGGTACTTCAAGGGAATCCCTTCACGTATGGGATTGGTCTTGGACATGTCACCACGTTCATTGGAAGAGATTATTTACTTCGCTTCTTACGTGGTTACAAAGGCCGGTGATACACCTTTGACTGAAAAGCAATTGTTGTCAGAACGCGAGTACCGCGAGTTGAAGGCAGAATATGGTAGCGCATTTGAAGCTGGCATGGGTGCTGAAGCTGTACAAACGTTGTTGTCAAACGTTGACTTGGAAGCCGAAGTTGAGACGTTGAAGGCAGAATTGCGTGAGGCCACTGGTCAAAAGCGTGTTCGCGCCGTTCGTCGTTTGGACATTATCGAAGCTTTCGTTAAGTCAGGTAACAAGCCAGAGTGGATGGTTATGGATGTTATTCCAGTTATCCCACCTGACTTGCGTCCAATGGTGCAATTGGAAGGTGGACGTTTTGCAACGTCTGACTTGAACGATTTGTACCGTCGTGTTATCAACCGTAACAACCGTTTGAAGCGTTTGTTGGAGTTGAACGCACCTGGAATCATCGTGCAAAACGAAAAGCGTATGTTGCAAGAAGCCGTCGACGCGTTGGTTGACAACGGTCGTCGCGGACGTCCTGTAACTGGTCCTGGTAACCGTCCATTGAAGTCATTGTCACACATGCTTAAGGGTAAGCAAGGACGTTTCCGTCAAAACTTGCTTGGTAAGCGTGTTGACTACTCAGGACGTTCAGTTATCGACGTTGGTCCTTTCTTGAAGATGAACCAAATGGGATTGCCACGTCCAATGGCTATGGAATTGTTCCGCCCATTCATCATGAAGGAATTGGTTGCGCGTGACTTGGTTGGAAACATCCGTGCCGCAAAGCGTATGATCGACCGTCGTGATGACGCTGTTATGGACGTCTTGGATGACGTTATCAAGGAGCACCCAGTTCTTTTGAACCGTGCACCAACGCTTCACCGTTTGGGTATTCAAGCGTTCGAACCTGTCCTAGTGCCAGGTAAGGCTATGCGTTTGCACCCATTGGTTACTGAAGCTTATAACGCCGACTTTGACGGTGACCAAATGGCCATCCACGTTCCTTTGTCAGATGAAGCTCAAGCAGAAGCTCGTTTGTTGATGCTTGCCGCTGGACACATCTTGGCACCTAAGGATGGTAAGCCTATCGTGGCCCCATCACAGGACATGGTTATCGGTAACTACTACTTGACGACTGAAGAAGCTGGTCGTGAAGGTGAAGGTATGGTCTTCAAGGATATCAACGAAGCTCGTACTGCATTCCAAAACAAGTATGTGCACTTGCACACTCGTATTGGAGTTCAAACGTCTTCATTCCCTGCAGAAAAGCCATTCACTGACGAGCAACGTTCACGTATCATGACGACGACTGTTGGTAAGTTGTTCTTTAACGACATCTTGCCAGTCAACTTCCCATACTTGAACGAGCCAACTGAGGCTAACTTGCACGCCATTGACGACCGCTTCTTCTTGGAGCCAGGAACTGACATCAAGGCACACTTTGCTGAGACGCCAATCTTGCCTCCATTCAAGAAGGGATTCTTGTCAGACATCGTTGCCGAAGTCTACAAGATCTACAAGGTTACTGAAACGTCATTGCTATTGGACCGCATGAAGGACTTGGGTTACGATGAGTCAACTAAGTCTGGTTTGACGGTTGGTGTGGCCGACGTTACTGACTTGAAGGAAAAGCCAGGAATCATCGAAGAAGCTCACAAGCAAGTCGCTACTGTTTCTAAGCAATTCCGTCGTGGATTGATTACTGACGATGAGCGTTATGAGCGTGTTATTGCCATCTGGAACCAAGCGAAGGATGACATTACTGCTAAGCTTATTGAGCACTTCGAGCCTGATAACAACATCTTCATGATGTCAGATTCAGGAGCTCGTGGTAACATTTCTAACTTTACGCAATTGGCCGGTATGCGTGGTTTGATGGCTGCGCCTAACGGACGTATCATGGAGTTGCCTATCATTGCCAACTTCCGTGAGGGATTGTCAGTTTTGGAAATGTTCTTCTCAACTCACGGTGCTCGTAAGGGTATGACTGATACGGCCTTGAAGACGGCCGACTCAGGTTACATGACTCGTCGTTTGGTTGACGTTGCGCAAGACGTTATCATTCGTGAGATCGACTGTGGTACTGATCGTGGTTTGGATGTTTCTGCAATCATGAACGGTAACGAAGTCATCGAGTCATTGTACGAGCGTATTTTGGGACGTTACGCACAAAAGGCTGTTATCGACCCTAAGACTGGTGAAGTCATCGTTGCTCACAACCAAATGATCGACGAAGACAAGGCTAAGGCCATTGTCAACGCCGGCGTAACGACTGTTAACATTCGTTCAGCCTTTACTTGCAACACGGAACACGGTGTCTGCGTATACGACTACGGTCGCAACATGGCTACTGGTGACGTTGTTGAAGTTGGTGAAGCTGTTGGTACTGTTGCCGCACAATCAATCGGTGAGCCTGGTACGCAATTGACTATGCGTACTTTCCACACTGGTGGTGTTGCCGGAAACGATATCACGCAAGGACTTCCTCGTGTGCAAGAAATCTTTGAAGCACGTAACCCTAAGGGCCGTGCTATGATTACTGAAGTTACTGGTGAGGTTACTTCTATTGAAGAAAACCCAGCAGAACGTACTAAGGAAGTTACTGTTCAAGGTGAGACGGATACGCGTACTTACACGTTGCCAATGACTGCACGCATGCGTGTGGCCGAAGGTGATCAAATCCACCGTGGTGAGACGTTGAACGAAGGTTCAGCTGACCCTAAGGAAATCATCCAAGTACGTGACACGTTGGCTACGGAAAACTACATTGTGCGTGAAGTGCAAAGGGTTTACCGTATGCAAGGTGTTGAGATCTCTGACAAGCACATCGAAGTTATGGCTCGCCAAATGCTTCGTAAGGTGCGTGTCATGGATCCGGGTGAGACGGACTTGTTGCCAGGTACGTTGATGGATATCGCGCAATTCCGTGATGCTAACGAAGAGACGTTGTTGAAGGGTGGCTTGCCAGCCACAGCACGTCCAGTTTTGCTTGGTATTACCAAGGCATCATTGGAGACGAACTCATTCTTGTCAGCCGCATCATTCCAGGAGACGACTCGTGTCTTGACTGATGCTGCTATCCGTGGAAAGAACGATCCATTGATTGGTTTGAAGGAGAACGTTATCATCGGTAAGTTGATCCCAGCTGGTACTGGTATGAAGCAATACCAAGCTGTTGAAGACAAGGTCGTTGCAGATCCTGTTGTTGTATCAACTGAAGAGGGTACGAAGATTCCTTCAATCGCTGATATTGAAAACTCAATGAACTTGCACAACGACTAATCTCGGTTAATCGCTGTTAGTTCATAACAAAAAGCACTTCAACTTAGATGTGAATCTAGTTGAAGTGCTTTTTTGTATACATATGAAAAAAGAGCAACTGATACTTTTCTGCGATATAAGTACCAGTTGCTCTTTTCTTTTCAATGCTAAGCTCGTGGGTTGAGCCAGCACATCTAGCGAAATTTGGGGTAGTCAGCTAGATAAAACGTCTTAGTTGAGAATTAGTAAGAGAATCTCACGACGTATTAACTATAAACCCAAGACGACCGATTGCAGATGCATTCCCATTTTCTTCTGGAATACAGTACACAAGGCACTTGTCCCACCCCAGAAACTAAAATTAGCGGGCAAAACGCTTGAAATTCCCATTTTCTTCATAATTCGACCTTACAATAAATGCTTATAAAGAGTAAGAGAGAAGTAAGAAGGACGTTGTGTCATGCGACAAATGAATATTAATAAGGGTAACTATGAGGTAAAGTCTCACTACAAGATGTACAAGGCCGGTAAGCGTTGGGTAGTCGCTGGAATGGCCACGGTATCATTGTTAGGGGGGCTTTTAATGTTGTCAGCGGACGCATCTGCTGATAGCGTCGATGCTGTGGTTCCAGCATCAGAAAGTTCAGTAACAGCTGAGGTTAGCGCCCCAACTGACTCAGTTGTATTAGATAGCGCGAGTGCATCAGTCGCACCCGCTTCTTCAGTGAGCGCTGAAGTTTCAGCCTCATCAGCAAGCTCAGTTGCACCAGTATCAGTTTCAACATCAGTGTCTGTTGTTTCAGCAGACGCTTCTTTGAGTGCGTCACAATCACTAGCAAGTAGTGTTGTTGTGCCAGCTGATGCTGTGAAGGTGCAAGATGATGTAGACGCAGATGGTAACGCGCGTAAGGCGTATGCTTTGGGCGCGTCAACTGATGTTAATCAAGATGTGCAAACGCCAGCGCCAGCTAAGATCAACATGGATAGTTTGGCAAATGCTGTGGCATCAGCCGCTCAAAAGGCGCAAACACCAACGCAATCAACGACAGTCAGCTCTTTGTCTATGCAGTCTGAAGGGACTGTTGCAACTACAACGATTACTAATTCAGCCGAGACGAGTGCATCATTTGAGTACAAGGGTAGTGCACAAGTTACGCCACAATTTACTCACACGGGTGACATTACAAGTTTGGCAGGTAAGTCTGCAGATGAAATTGCTAGTTCTGCGTATGCAATGAACGGCAAGAAAGGTACAGACGCCGATAGAAGTAGTTTTATCAAGGCTAACAGCACGTATGAGTCATACCTCACTAATTACTTTATGAAGTCTTATGATAGCTACATTGCCAAAGCTGCAACTCAAACTGGAACTGATCGTACGACCACGATGTCTTTGGCAAATTCAGTTTACACAGCTGCTAAAAATTACTTCCCATATACATCTTCATATTATGATGCGCCACAGTCCGTTTCTAATGCGATTAGTTATGCCAATTCGGCGGCTGGTCAAACGTTGATTGAAGCTGGTACCGGAGACCAAATTGAATGGCGTGCACTTACACCTGAAATCAGTAATGAAGCAGGGACATTATCATATTGGAAGCAACTTGATACAACACGTAACTTTAACCCGGATTATTCATCAAGACAAACAAAAACCCGCTGAAACGACAAGTTAATACCGTTTCAGCGGGTTTTGCGCTTTCACCCGTTGGGTGAAAACCATAGGAGCTCTTTTTTATGATATTTTGTTAG
>NZ_PVSN01000019.1 GCF_004766315.1 Weissella confusa
CCAACACAGCGGGCAATCTCACGAGAGATTGTCGAAGCGCTTCTACCAATTTCTTTTGCAATGCTACGCATTGACAACCCTTCTCTGAGTAAAACTTCTATACGTCCGCGATCAAATGCGGTAAGCTGATGATAATGACTCATAATGTTTCCTCGCGTTCTGTATGTTCTAGACAAACTACATTTTACGCTGGTTCATTATGAGTCAGTTTTTATTTAGCTTAGTGTTGCACTTGAATTGTAAATTCAAGCGTTAAAAAATCCCGCCCATGCCGAGAGATGACAAAGGCGAGCTAATATGCAGCGTTCGATTTGAAAGGTAAATGCTGGATTACCAGCAAAAGTTGTGAGATTAATTGTGAGAAATCGATGCGATAAATCTGCATACTAATAGTATACTATGGACTTTGTTAAAAGTGTAACAAGTTAAATTAACACGCCATTGAAATGTGGCTCATATATGGGACAAACGAGTGCTATACTAATAGAACAGAAGTGAGGTATAAGCATGAGTTTTCCATCTGAAAAACAACTCCGTGATCGATTTGCGCAAGCTGAAAATGCGGTTTATTTTGCAACAGCGGATAAGCGTACACGCTATTATGGTTTCGGAATTGCAGAAGAATTAATTGGGGCATCATTCGAAGAAGTCGCAGACTGGGCGAAGCAACAACGCTATCCGGTCTTTGGTGGATTTGCATTCGATGACCAAAACGTAACAGAGAGCCAACTGATGAATGGCTATTTTGTGTTGCCAACGGTATTGTACGACATCACGGATCAATACTTGTGGGGACGTGAGACGAATCCATTTGGCGCACAGTATCACCAAGACCCAGTTGCGATTACAGCAACGACGGATGAAACGGATTGGCCTGAACGCGTGAACGATGCCATTCAGGATATGACTAATAATAAGGCGCACCAAAAGGTTGTGCTTGGTCGTCAACGCCAAGTAACGTTATCTGGTCACTTGAATTTGGCTCAGTTGTTGGCGGATTTGGCTGATCAGCAACCGAATAGTTATCACATGGTAATCAAGCGTGGGGATGAGGTGTTTATTTCAGCGACGCCTGAACGGTTGGCCAAAGTGAACCGTGGTCAATTCGAGACGGCCGGTGTGGCTGGCACAATTCGTCGTGGCACGACGGATGCTGAAGATGAGCAGCTAGCGGATGAACTGTTGCATGATGCGAAGAATTTGCAAGAGCACGCGTATGTCGTTGACACAATTGTTGACCGCCTCGCTGACGTGGCTGATTTAACTTTGCCAGATGGCCCACAAATTATGAAGAACCCGCAAGTACAACATTTGTACACACCAATTGCCGGAAAGTTACGTGATACTAACACGGTGTTGGCGTTGGCAGAACGTTTGCATCCAACCCCAGCCCTTGGTGGTAAGCCGGTTGACTGGGCTATGGCAACAATTGCGCAAATTGAACGTCAACCGCGTGGCTTATTTGCTGGCCCAGTTGGTGTTGTGAAGCCAAATGGGGACGGTGAAATGATTGTCGGCATTCGCTCAATGTGGGTGACTGGCACGCAAGCCAATCTCTTTGCCGGTGCGGGTATTTTGGCCGATTCAAATGCGGATTCAGAATATGCAGAAACTGGGTTGAAGATGCAACCAATGATGAACTTACTAGAAGGACAAGCGAAATGAATGAAATTTTGACCCGAAACATTAAGCACTTATTGACCAGCTTGGTTATCCAAGGTGTACATGACTTCGTGGTATCACCAGGTTCACGTACGACGCCATTCGCTTTGTTGCTTGCTGAAATGCAAGTTGTTCGTGATGACGTCCGTGTGACGGTGGATGTGGATGAGCGCTCAGCAGCTTTCTTTGCGCTCGGAATGGCCAAGGCAATGCACAAGCCAGTGGCTTTGTTAGCGACATCAGGAACGGCAACGGCCAATTACTTGCCAGCAATCATGGAAGCGCATATTTCACACGTGCCCTTGATTGCGTTGACGACTGATCGACCAGAAGAGTTACAAGAAATTGGCGCGCCACAAACGGTCAACCAAGCTAACATGTATGGCGACAACACAAAGGCATTTAGTGCGTTGCAAATGCAAGATGACCACACTGATGTGACAGCGTACATCGATTACCATGTCCAACAACTGGTTGCTACGGCGACAACTGCACCAGCTGGACCAGTTCAAATTAACTTGCCATTACGTAAGCCGTTGATGCCTGATTTAGGCGAAACGTGGCCAACGGTGACTGAACAAGTCATTACGGTTGGCACGATGCGTGCTGATGAGGCGACTGTTGCAATGCTTGCGAACAAGTTGCGCGATGAAAAGGCACTGATATTAGTGGGACCTGATGAGACAGGTTGGCAAGCTGAAAAGTTTGCAACCTTGGCTGTGCACTTCCAAACGCCGATGTTGGCAGATGTCTTGAGTAACGTGCGTCCAAGTGACGCAGCCATTAATGGTATTGATGCTTTGCTTGAAGCTGGTGCGCTTGATGACGCACTCGTACCTGATGTCGCTGTTCGCTTTGGTGGGACACCGGTTTCAGCCCGTGTTGTTGCTTGGCTACGTGACAAGCAAGTACAGGTGATTCAAGTCGGGGTTAACCATGCTGGTCACGACCACTCGCGCCAAACAACGACAACGTTGGCCATTGATGAAATGGCCTTGGTTGATGATTTGTTGGCGACCGATGGACGTACTGAGAACGACTACCTCACACAATGGCAATCGGTTAAGCAAACGCTGGCGACAGCAATTGCAACGACTGAAATGTCTGAAGTTGCCTTGCCTGGCGTGATGGCGGCTGTTCCAGCTGATAGCCAAGTGTTCATTGCGAACTCAATGCCAATTCGTGACATGGATAACTACTTTATGCCAGCTGCGAATGTGCATGTGATGGCAAACCGTGGGGCTAACGGCATTGATGGGACAGTCTCATCGGCCTTTGGTATGGCGATGACCGGCAAGCCAACGACATTCTTGACGGGTGATTTGACGCTCTTCCATGATATGAATGGGTTGATGATGGCTCATCAAGCCAACTTGGCGATGACGATTGTGGTTGTTAATAACAATGGTGGTGGGATCTTCTCGTTCTTGCCCCAAGCAGCGGCAAAGGATTACTTCGAGCCGATGTTCGGTACACCGCTGGCTTTGTCGGTTGAGAAGATTGCTGCCCTTTACGATGCGGACTATCACTTGGCAACGTCACAAGATGATTTGCGTGAGTTGCTTGCGCACCCTGCAACAACACTTCGTTTTATTGAAGTGCAAAGTACGCGTGCGCAAAACGTTGCCGAACACAATGCGGTGTTGGCGAAGATTCGTGAGGCGTTCAATGGATAAGCTGGTACTGGTAAACGATTATCCCTATCACGTGCGTATTGAAGGTGATGGTGCACCAACGTGGTTATTTTTCCACGGATTCATGGGGAGCTTTGCGGATTACGAACAAGTGCAACCAGGTAGTACGCGCGTTTACTTGGACCTATTAGGGTTTGGTGGACAAACACCGATTGTGTCAGCAGAGCGCTTTAATGCAACTAACCAAGCCCTTGATATCGTGGCCATCTTAGATACATTGGGTGTTGAAAAGGTGAACTTGGTGGGCTATTCAATGGGCGCACGTTTAGCGTTGGCCTTTGCACACCAATTTCCTGAACGACTCCAGCAATTGTTCTTAGAAAGCGGGACGGCGGGGATTGCAGACCAAACTGACCGTGAAGCACGTGTGGCAAGTGATGAGCAAAAGGCTGATCGAATTGAGCGCGAGGGTATGGACGCCTTTGTCGCTGACTGGGAAAAGCTGCCACTCTTCGCGAGTCAGCAAAATGCGTCCGCTGAACAACAAGCGTTTATGCACGAGCAACGTGTTAACCAAACGGCGACCAACGTGGCCAATTCGTTGCGCGGTTTTGGTACTGGCGCTATGCCTAACTATTGGCCAGAGTTGGCTAATTTGCAGGTGCCCGTGGTGCTAATTACTGGTAGTGATGATGCTAAGTTTACGGTGATTAACGACCAAATGGCCGAAGCATTACCGAGTGTCGCACGCATAGCAGTTGCCAATGCTGGGCATAATGTTCATTTTGAACAACCCACTACGGTAACGAACATACTAATGGAGTATGCTAACGATGCGGATTGAACAAATCGAACTACGCCCACTGACGTTGCGCTTGACCCAACCATTTAAAACCGCCCATGACGTAACATATAATCGCCCTCTAACGTTGATTGCCGTAACGGCGGATGGTGTGACTGGGTATGGGGATGTGCAATCGTTTATCGATCATGGCTACGCCCCGGAGTCACAAGCTGAGTCGCTTGCTGAAATCGAACGCCTTGTGTCTATGCTGTTAGGCGAAGATTTTGCAACGCCGGTAGATATGGCCAACTGGTTAGCTACGCATTCAAACCTATCATTTGCGAAAGCTGGTCTTGAAATGGCCTTTTATGATGCTTACGGCAAAGCAACGCACCAATCGTTGCAACAAATGATTGGTGGTACGGCATCTGAAATTGCGGTGGGCATTGCGATAGGCATTGCGGATACTGAGATGGCATTGATGACGTCAGTCGAGAATGCTGTGAACCAAGGCTACCGACGGATTAAGTTGAAGATTGATTCGCAAACGGATTTGGAAATGTTAAAAACGGTCATTAGTCAATTTCCAAATCAGCAATTTTCAGTTGATGCTAATGCGTCATGGCAACCAACTGATTTTGCCCGACTCCAGCAATTGGAAGGGGCGGGCATTTTCATGATTGAGCAACCGTTTGCAACTGACGCATGGCAGGCGCATCAGGAAGCACAAGCTAAGTTGCAAATGCACATCAGTTTGGATGAATCCTTGAATGATTTAGAGGATGTGAGGCGCGCAATAGTCGAGCAAACGGCGGATGCGTTTACAATCAAGCAAGCAAAAATCGGTGGGATTACAGCTGCAAAAACGGCCATTGAGCTGTCACTATCGGATAATAGATTGCCTTGGCTTGGCGGCATGCTAAGTTCTGGTTTAGGACGCGCGGTTGATGCGGCATTAGCCAGCTTGCCTGGAGCTAATGTGATTCCTAGCGATAATTCGCAGGCGGACCGTTACTTTGAGCAGGATATTATTTTGCATGCACCGATGTTAGATGCAGGTCAGTTGCCAGTGCCGACTGCACCAGGAATTGGTGTGACACTCGATTGGGACGCAATTAACAGTTTGCAAGCTCAACCAACGAAAATATTTAGAGCATAAGATTAAGCAGTTACTCAATTGAGTGACTGTTTTTTTGATTGCGCGAAAAGACAACACTTATCAGCCGTGACAGGTGGGATTTGCTATAATGGAAGCATTAAGAAAACGAGGAAAATAATCATGAACACACGAATTGAAAATGTCCGTCGCTTGTTCGAACCATTGGGGATTGATGGCTTGATCATCGCGAACGGTACAAACATGCGTTACTTGACTGGCTTCGAAGGCGGAACTGGGGATGGCTTGGTTTTGATTGGTCGTGAAAACGCCGCTTTGATTACCGATGCCCGTTACGAAGAAGAATACCGCGAACGCCTAGATGAGGGTGTTCAATTGTTGGTTACCCGTGACTACTGGGGTGTTGCGATGGCAGCAGCCAAGCGTTTTAAGATTGAAAACTTGGGCTTCGAAGATACGTTGCCATTCCGTGACTTCGATTACTTGGATGAAAACTTTGTCGGCGTTGATATCGCGCCCGTACCAGCTTTGCTTGAAGCAATTCGCGAAGTGAAGGATACTGATGAATTGGCTAAGTTGCGTCGTTCAGCTGAGGTTGCCGTTGAAGCGTTCAACGAGATGATTCCACAATTGCACATTGGTATGACGGAACGTCAAGTGGCCAACTTGCTTGATCGTATCATCAAGGAGAAGGGTGCTGATAAGCCGTCATTCGACACGATTGTCGCATCTGGTTACCGTGGTGCTTTGCCTCACGGAACATACTCAGATAAGGCTATCGAAGCTGGTGAATTGGTGACAATTGACTTTGGCTACTTTGTTGATGGTTACACGTCAGACATCACGCGTACGTTGGCATTTGGTGAGTTGGATGACGAGTCAAAGACTATTTATGATGTTGTCCTAAAGGCGCAACGTGCCACAATCGATGCCGTAAAGCCAGGTGTTGCAGATTCAGATTTGGATAAAGTTGCCCGCGACATTATCACAGAAGCTGGTTACGGTAAGGAATACAACCACTCAACGGGGCACGGTATTGGTTTGGACATTCACGAAGGCCCTGTTTTGTCAGCAAGTTCACCTGCCGAAGACATCGTTCGCGAAGGCATGTTGTTGACGATTGAGCCTGGTATTTACGTCGCTGGTAAGGGTGGCGTACGTATCGAAGATGATGTGATTGTCACGGCTGACGGGTTTGAGAATTTGACGGCGGGCATTCCAACTGACTTGATTGTGATTGATAAGTAAGATGGCATTAGAATACGTTGTTTATTATCGCGGTAATTTAGCAGCTGGGTTCGATTACATCTATGCCAAGCAGACTGACCAGCACGCCTTTTATTTGCGTGTGCCGGCTGAAATGAAGACGTTTGCTGAGATTACGGATGCCACGTTTGATTTTTCACGCACGAATGCAGATGAGATCATGGCTGATGATAAGCGTCGTCCGTTTGCGTCAATGTGGCAAGATGTCTCGTTCCAATGGCCAAATATTGAACGTCGACTAATGGAAATTTTGCCAACTTGGCAACCGGAATATCGTGGGGTTGTGACTGATAAAACTGATGAATGGGGTGTTCGCGTCAAGTTTGCCGAGCAACCAGATGAATTACGTTTTGTTGGGTACAATGATTTTCCGACAGATTTTGAGTTATTTGAGAAGTGGATTAAGAGTTATGAAGGCGGTCGACTCCGCTAATTGAGAGGCGAGAGAAATGGAATTTTTTACTTCAGATACGCATTTCTTCCATGAGGAACTATTGCAAAGCAACAATTTTGCACCACGTCCATTCGACTTTTTGGCCGATGAACACCCTGCAATGATTAAGGCATGGAATGATCGTGTTGGGGAAACAGACACCGTGTACCACTTGGGTGATATTGCGATGGTCAATCATGTACGACCTGCACGTAAGGGTCACGAAATGATTGCTGAAATTTTGGAACAATTGAACGGGCATATTGTGATTATCAAGGGAAACCACGATTCGCGTGCATTGTTCAAGTACTTGGCTGCCCACAACCCAGTGTTGTCTGATGGCAAGCCAAAGTATGAATTTGAGGATGTTGGTCGTATTATCAAGGCGAACCACCACCAATTTTTCTTGACGCACTACCCAATGATGTTTGGTCAAACGCCAAGTAGCATTAACTTGCACGGTCATATTCACCACACAATGGTACCAATTCCTGAAAACATCAATGTTGGTGTGGACAGTACTGATTTGGATTACCTGATGGCAGATGAACGTCCGGTCTGGAGTACGCCACTCAATTTCAATGAGATTGAGACGATTATTCAACGTAAGCACGATGATTTTGCAAAGCGGAGGTAAAACGTATGCAGGATAATATTTCAATTTTGCATACGGACGACATCCACTCGCATTTGGAGCACTGGCCACAAATCCGACGTTATTTGCAAACGCAGAAGCGTCATTTGATTCGTGAAGGTCGCAGTGTGTTGACCTTCGATATTGGGGATGCACTGGATCGTCAACACCCGCTAACGGAAGCGACGATGGGGCAAGCCAATGTCGCTTTGTTAAATGAAATTGGTTATGACGCAGTCACGATTGGTAATAATGAAGGACTGGGCTTGGCACATGATGATATGAATCATCTTTATGACCACGCCAATTTCCCAGTTGTGCTCGGTAATATTACGGACCGCCAGACTGGTGAAGTGCCAGACTGGGCAGTGACGCATAAAATCATTACGACATCTAAGGGGACACGTGTTGGGGTGCTTGGTTTGACGGCGCCATTCATTTTGACGTTCCCGTTGTTGGGGTGGATGCCTGAAAAGGTGACGGATGCACTTGATCGACTTGTGCCAGAACTAACTGACCAAGTTGATTTTATTGTGTTGCTCTCACACCTAGGTTTGCCAACTGATCGTTATTTGGCAACGCATTATCCTGATTTGAACGTCATCATTGGCGCACACACGCACCACTTGTTGGCGAACGGTGAGCAACATGGTGACACTATGCTAGCTGCTGCGGGGCGTTATGGTGACCATATTGGTCGCATCGATTTAACGATTGAAGATGGCCATATTTCAGCCATGCAGGCCACGACAGTCGTGACGGATGATTTGCCAACGTTGCCAGAAGATCGCGTCGAAATCGCAGGTTATCAAACGAGTGGTGAACAACAGCTCGCTAAGCGTGTGGTTGCTGAATTACCAACCACTTACACGAATGGTATTCAGGGTGAACATCGCTTGATTGACCTCGGCCTAGCAGCATTGAAGGAACGCACGCACACAGATATTGCGATGCTTTCAACGGGTTTGTTTTTGGCGGACTTGCCAGCCGGTATCGTAACGGCCAATGATTTGCATGCGTTGCTACCACACGCAGTGCACCCAATGCGTTCAACGTTAAAGGGGCGCGATTTGTGGCGCTTGGCGCATGAAGTTGAGAAGAACCGCAACTTCCTTCGACCTAACCGGCTACGAGGCATGGGCTTCCGTGGCGATACGTGGGGCGAAGTGGTTTGGTCTGGCTTGCGAATTGATTCGGATGGGGATGTGTTTATTTACGACCAGCCGATTGATTTAGACGCAACGTATACCATTGGGGCACTGGATCATTACATGTTTATTCCGTACTTCCCAACTTTGGAAATAGCGGGACAGAACGTGATGTCATATGATACAGTAATTCGAGAGGACTTTGCGGCATATCTTGCCGAAACGTTTTTACCAAATAAAGAAGAAAATTAATTAGGAAGGAGGCAAAACATGGATCGCGAACGCATGAAAGAACTTGCTGAAGAGCAATTTATGAAGCGACAAGAAGCCACGACAATTACGGCCGGTGAAGATAATATTATTTTCATTAATGAACGTAGTTACCGTTTGGTCGAAGATTATCGTGAAGCATACAATCAGCAAAAAATGGCGGCACGATTTAGCGACTTCCTAGAAAAGTATGATTTTCTGGTTGGTGACATCGCGGCTGATCAGCTACGTTTGCGTGGCTTTTACAAGGATGGCACGGCCGGTATTGCCCGTAGCAATCAAATTTCTGCACTACAAGATTACTTATATGAAGAAGTGAACTTTGGTGCACCATACTTTGTGCTTGAAAACCTTGAGCCACATGATGTACCTGAAGCTGAAGAAGAGCCGAATACGGCGCACCGCAAGCGTCGTCGTCAACGTCGTTCAACTGGCAATGGCGGTACTAACCCAAATGGTGGTCACCACAAGCCAAAGCCAAAGACGGCAGCGATTGCTGAGACAACTAAGCCAGCGCCGGGTAACGGCAAGGCTAAGCATGTAAAGGAACGCGCGAACACGGTTGAAACGAAGGGGCGTAAGAAGCGTCGTCGTTTCCAAATCCGTGAACGCCAAACAACGACTGAAAAGGGATAAGGAAATTAATTGATGACTTACGTAGGATATTTTATTGACTTAGATGGCACTATTTACCAAGGAACCAAGCAGTTTCCAGCTGGTAAGCGTTTCATCGAGCGCCTTGCTGCGTCTGATTCGCAATATTTGTTTGTCACGAATAATTCAACGAAGACACCAGCCGAAGTTGCTGAAAATCTAACGAATAATCACGACATTCCAACGACGGCCGACCAAGTCTACACAAGTGCAATGGCAACCGCCGACTACTTGGCAACGTTGCCAAATGTGAAGCGCGTCTTGATGATTGGTGAAATCGGGTTGCGTACGGCCTTGGAAGCTAAGGGCTTTGAGCTGGTTAACGAAGCGCCAGCTGATGCCGTTGCGATTGGGTTGGACCGTGAAATCAACTATGAAAAGTTGGTCCAAGCAACGTTGGCTATTCAAAATGGGGCCGCTTTTGTTGCGACGAACGTGGATACGAACTTGCCTAATGAACGTGGGATGTTGCCAGGCGCTGGTACGTTGGTTGCCGCGTTGCGTACGGCTGTTCAAAAGGATCCAGTAGTCGTTGGAAAGCCAGAAACCATTATTATGAATGGTGCTTTGGAACTAACTGGACTAACGGCAGATCAAGTTGTGATGGTTGGTGACAACTACAACACGGATATTCGTGCCGGTTTGAATGCTGGGATTGATACGTTGTTGGTTTACACCGGTGTTTCTACGAAGGAGCAAGTTGCTCAAGAAGCACAACAACCAACTCACGAAGTCGATTCATTGGATGATTGGACAATTTAATCTGATTAAAAAGCGAGCATTTTTGCTCGCTTTTTTTGTACATATTTAGCTTTTCAGAAAATAAAATTAAAACTTTCTAATTTTAGAAATTCCCAAACGCGGGCGTTTACGGCGTTCTTGATGTTAGGTTTATTAACATTAGAGAAAAATGGCATTGACACTTCTTTTTTCTTAGTTTATATTAATCCACATACTAAAAGTGCAAGAAACAGGGGAATGTGGGATATGAATAAATTGGTAAAGACATCAGTGCTACTCTCAACCGCAGTAATTTTGGGATCAGCAGTTGCACCATTGGCAGCAAACGCAGCAACGTATAAGACGATCAACTGGACAGAAACGGCTGACTTGGGAACCGCAGACCCATCAAAGGCAACCGCAGCAGTTGACTTCGATGCATTGCAGGCGATGGGTGACGGACTATACCGTAACGGTAAGGACAACAAGCCAGAGTTGGCATTGGCAGAATCAGTCCAAAAGTCAGATGATGGTTTGACGTATACATTTAAGTTGCGTCCGAACTTGAAGTGGGCCAACGGTGAGCCAATCACGGCACAAGATTTTGTGTACGGTTGGCAACGTACGAATGATCCAAAGACAGCTTCACAATATGCTTACTTGTTCTCAGGTATCAAGGGTGCCGATGACATCCAATCAGGTAAGGACAAGAATTTGAGCGACTTGGGTGTAAAGGCCGTTGATGACACGACGCTTGAAGTGACACTTGAAAAGCCAATGCCTCAACTTGAGTCAGTCTTGACGATGGCGCCATTCTACCCACAAAACCAAAAGTTTGTGGAGAAGGTTGGTAGCAAGTATGGTACGGCTGCTAAGTACACGTTGTCTTCAGGACCATACGTTTTGAAGGGCTGGACTGGTTCAAACAACAAGTATTCATTGGTTAAGAACAAGAACTACTGGGATGCTAAGGCTGTGAAGACGCCAGAAGTTGTCATCCAAACAGTTAAGGACCAAAACACGGGTTACAACTTGTACAAGGCTGGTAAGGTCGACTACACGAACTTGTCATCTGACCAAGTGCGCGCATCAGCAAAGCGTAAGGATTACAAGGTTATCCCAATGGCTTCAACGCTCTACTTGGAGTTCAACGAGAAGAAGGTTGCCGCTTTGAAGAACGTCAAGATTCGACAAGCGTTGTCATACGCAATCGATCGTAAGACGTTGTCAAACAAGATTTTGAAGGGTAACGCAACGCCAGCAAACACATTGACGGCTAAGAACTTGGCTAAGGATCCAAACACTGGTAAGGACTTTGCTGAGTCAGCTGCAGCTAAGGGTGCAATTGCTTACGATAAGACGAAGGCAAAGAAGTTGTTCGCCGAAGGTTTGAAGGAAGAAGGCAAGAAGAAGCTAAGCTTGCAATTGTTGACTGACGACACGGATAAGGCTAAGAACACGGCACAATTCTTGCAATCACAATTGCAAAACTTGTCAGGTTTGAAGGTCTCAATCAAGACGGTGCCATTCAAGCAACGTTTGGCTTTGTCAGAGGATAAGAACTTCGATTTGGTTATCTCAGCCTGGGGTGCTGACTACGGTGATCCATCAACGTTCTTGGACTTGTACACGTCTGATTCATCATTCAACAACGGTAGCTGGTCAGATGCCGACTACGACAATGCTGAAAAGGCTGCCAAGACAACTGATGTAAACGATGAAGCAAAGCGCTTCGATGATTACAAGACGGCTGAGCAAATCATTGAGAAGGAAGTCGGTGTCGCACCACTTTACTACCAATCATATGCAACGTTGTACCGTCAATCAGTTAAGGGTGTTGTATCAAACCCAACTGGTGCACCATTCGACTGGAAGTGGGCCTACAAGAAGTAAATAGTAACAAAACATTAAAGGGCGATGGCACAGTGAGGCTATTGCCCTTTTGTTATTTGGTGCCGAATGCACACCACCAAAATTCTTTTTGAACAAATTGTGAAATCGCTTGCACGCAAAACTGCAACCGCTTACAATAAACTTTGTTAATTAATGAGCAATAAAGTATCTTTTAGGAGTATTGATATGTCAGAAAAGTTGGTTATGGCCTTGGTTGGATTCGGTAACAGTGCAAACCGTTACCACTTGCCTTATTTGTTGGAAAATGAAAACGTTCAAATTAAGACGATTTACACGCCGTCTTTGAACAAGCGACCTGAAGATCAAGCTGCTTTGGAAGCACGTGGGATTGTCTTCACGGATGATTTGGATCAAGTGGTTAATGATTCAGAAATCCAATTTGTTTCTGTTATTACGCCAGCACCATCACACTTTGAATTGGCAAAGCGTTTGTTGGAAGCCGGTAAGAACGTGATGGTTGAAAAGCCATTCGTGACATCAGTTGCCGAGGGTAAGGAACTGATTGCATTGGCTAACGAAAAGGGATTGTTGATTACGCCATTCCAAAATCGTCGTTTCGATGGTGAGTTCATGGAGTTGCAATACATCTTGGACCACGGTTTCATTGGTAAGCCAATTGAATTCGAGTCACACTTCGATTACTTCCGTCCAGGGGCTGCTTCAAACCCAGGTACGCAAATTGATGGTGCCTTCTACGGCTACGGTGTCCACCCATTGGACCAAATCATCAAGTTGTGGGGTAAGCCAGAAGCGGTTGCGTACGACATTAAGTCAGTGACGAACCCTGAAGGTGTTGACGATAACTTTGAAGTTAACATGTACTACGGCAAGTTGCGTGCTAAGTTGAAGACGAGCTTCTTGGTTGCTGACCAATACCCTAAGTACATCTTGCACGGTACAAATGGTTCATTCATTAAGTACGGTATGGATGCACAAGAAAACGATATTTTGGCTGGTATCTCACCATCAGAGCCTAACTTCGGTGCTGACAACCCAGATAACTACGGCGTGATTAAGTACATCAACGCTTACGGTGATCCGGTTGAGCACAAGATGGAAACGCCACGTGGTAACTACGGTTTGATGTACCAAAACTGTGTGGATGTGATTTTGCACGGTGCTGAGAAGGAAGTTACCGACGAACAAATCTTGACGCAATTGGAAATTTTGGACGCTGGCTTCAAGGAGCAAGGTCCACACATCCAACACTTTGCCTAAAACGAGGACGACAGAATGATTAAGATGATTTTGGATTGTGACCCAGGTCACGAGGATTTCTTCGGGTTGATGTTGGCATTGGCGAACACGGACAAGGTGGAAATCAAGGCGGTTTCAACAACGGTTGCTTACCAAACAGTTGAAAACGTACAAAGGAATGCCATGAAGGCGTTGACGCTTTTGGGACGCACGGATATTCCAGTAGCCCACGGTGCAGCTAAGCCCTTGATTGAGCCATTCGGTCTTGCTGACAACTGGCGTGAGTTTACTGGCTTGGACGGAACTGAATTCCCAGAGCCTGGCTTCGTGCCTTCAGAACTAGCCGGTATCGACTTGATGGCCAAGACGTTGCGTGAGGCCGACGAGCCAATGGTTATTGGTATCAGTGGTCCTGTGACGAACGTGGCCTTGTTGTTGGCGGCACACCCAGAATTGCACAGCAAGATTGAAAAGATTGTGTTGATGGGTGGGGCAATTAACACGGGCAACCGTTACCCAGGCGTTGAATACAACTTCTCAATCGATCCAGACGCGGCTAAGATTATCGTGAACAGCGGTGTGCCGGTGGTAATGATTACGCGTGATTTGACTGAGCAAGGTGTGATTTCATCTGAGACAGTTGCAAAGATGCGTGCGATTGAAAACCCAGTGGCCCAAGCTGCGGCTGATTTGATGGAAAACTACGGTGACTTCAGCAATCCAGATGTACCGGTTGTTTTGAATGACCCCGAAGTGATTGCGTACTTGATTGATCCATCAATGTTTGCTGGTAAGGCATACTATGTTGATGTGGAAACACAAGGTCAATTGACGCGTGGTCGTTTGGTAGTTGACCAACACAACATGACAGGTAAGCCAGCCAATGCTGAGTTGATGACAACCCTTGATAACGATAAGTTTGTAGCGTTGATTTTGGACTCTTTGGCTAAGTATTAATCAATCATAGAGCGGGTGTTAACAGTTAGCACCTTGTCTAGAACATAGTCCCCCATTACCGTATAATCTGCGGTGTGGGGGACTTTTTACTATGGGAAAGTATGTGTTCGAAGAGATTTATAAAGAGCTACAAATGCAGATACGAAATGGGACGTATCAAAGTGGCATGCCATTGCCGAGTGAATCGGATTTGGGGATGCACTATGAATGTGGGCGTGAGACGATTCGGCGGGCGATGCGATTGTTGGAAATGGACGGCTTGATTATTCGGCGAAAGGGGCGAGTTGCGCAGGTTGCTGAGCAGCCGGTTTTCGCGGTGCCAGTTAGCGAATTGAAGCAATTATCGGAATGGCAAATCACGCATAATGCGTCGCTGACAGCCGAGCTTTGTTTAATTGATGAGTGCGAGATGCCGCTTGATATCATCACCTTGTTAAAGTTAGAACGCGTGAGCCTACCGACGATTCACGTCGGTGTTTTAAAGTTGCTTAACGGTCAACCAGTGGCGTTAGAAGAACATTTTGTGATGCCGAAATATGCGCCGAAGTTGAATGATTTAGTGACTGCGACAGCTATTGAACGCTTTTATCTTCGCTTTGGGATTCAAACTAGTCATGCAGTGCGACATATTGTCTTAGGAGTTGCGACGGATGCGCAGGCCAAGGTATTGAAAATCGCGCCTGGTTCGGCGGTGTTTATTCAGCAAGCGGTTTTGTTTGATCGTTGTTCGGAGATTATTCAAGTTCAGAAAAACATTTATGTGGGCGATGTCTGTCGCTTTGTTGAGGTGGGCAAGTCATGAAAACCATCCGTTTTAAAATGACGCCAACTGAAATTAAAGCTGGCCGCCAAAAAGTATTTTCGTGGCAAACCCAATCGCTACAAGCAACTTATCTAGCGGTGACTGAATGGTTGTGCCATGAAGCGGAGATTGAACAAGTCATTATCGTCAATGAAGGTTTGAAGGAACAGAACCGGGTTATTTGGCGACTGGTCACTGAAGTGTGGCCACATGCCTGGATGGTGCGACTGAACTTATCGGTGGCAATCGCTGGCCAGTTGCAAAAGGATTTGCTAGAAGACGCGGTTTGGACGCGCCGAACAGGCAATGCCATTTCCATTGCAGATGGTCCTGACCTGGCGTGTGGCTGGGAATTGTCGGTTGGTCAAGAACGCCTCTTGATTAAGCCAGCGCCAGGTGAAATCTGGTTGGCAGTCGAGGATATGAGGTGAGGCTGTCATTTGACGAGTTATGAACATCAATTGACCAACGGTGATTGGTTATCGGTCAGCATGTGTGTCTTGCGTGAGTTTGAGACTGGCCGGCCGATCGCTCGTCGTTTAACCATCGCTGGCACTGCTACGATGCAATTACAGGTGCCAGTAACCGATATTGATTACATCGAGACAAATGGGTTAGTGCATACAACTCATGACCATGGGGTGATTACGCATAAACCTATCAATGGACGTCCATTATCGGTCGTCCAATTTTTTTGGAGGGCCCGCGGTGTCGTTTTGATGTGTTGGCGAGTCAAAATCAGATACGTTGGCGTGAATTTTGGGAACAATTTCAGCTTAATGCGACGAAGGAATTTGGGTGGTTAAGAAATGCCCGCTGGACATTATATCGTTGTCGCCAAACGTTATCTGAGGAGGCTTTCTCACGACTGTTACACGGGGCACCGACAGATATGACGGGCGATTTTTATCAGTCGGTTCCGGATGGGGATGGCCCACATCGCATTAGTGGATTACTGAAATGGTTGTCTGGTGGTTACCTAAGCAACGGCCAGTTTGTTTTGCAAGGTGTACCCGCTAAACCCATTCTGGAACAATGGTGTTTTTCGTTAGTCGACGCGGAGGGTCATCGTTTAGATTTTGAAGTGGCAGCTGGTAAAATGCGAGTAAGGCCGACGCGTACAATGACTGTTAAGACAAACACATATGAAATTGTATGCCGGCGCCAAAAATACACGACTATTTGGAAAAGCTTATAAGTAGTAGAATAAGTATTCGAAGCGTAGAATTGAGTATATATATATTTATGTAAAGGAAACCTTTACAAAAATGTGGTGCGACATTTACATAGATTAGGGATAATAATTCTAGTAGCAGAAGATATTAGGAGGCGTTCGTTATGAAACGCAGTTGGTTGATAAGTGCCGCAATCGTATTGGTTGCGGGAGGCCTATTGACTTGGGGATACGCATCGCGCGAAACAAACAGTGGCGTGAATATCACGGCTGTTGGATCAACCGCATTGCAACCACTTGTTGAAGCCGCCGGAGAAGATTACGCCGGCAAGAACATGGGAGTTTTCGTTAACGTGCAAGGTGGTGGAACTGGTACCGGATTGGCGCAAGTTCAACAAGGCGCCGTTGACCTTGGAAACTCTGACATGTTCGCGGAAGAGAAGAATGGTATCGATGCTGACAAGCTGGTTGACCACAAGGTTGCCGTTGTTGGTATTGCCCCAATGATTAATAAAGAAGCAAACATTACGAATTTGACACAAAATCAATTGATCGACATCTTCACAAAGAAGGTCACGAATTGGAAGCAAGTTGGCGGTGCTGACTTGCCGATTGTTCTGGTTAACCGTGTTGCGGGATCTGGAACGCGTGCCACGTTTGAAAAGTGGGGCTTGAAGGGTGCTGAATCAGCAGATGCCCAAGAACAAGATTCTTCAGGTATGGTGCGTTCAATTGTTTCAACAACACCGGGTGCAGTTTCATATGCAGCCTTTGCCTACTTGGACGACACTGTTTCAGTGCCAACGTTGGATGGTGTTGCTGCCAATGACACGACAGTGAAGACTGGTAAGTGGCCAATTTGGTCATACGAACACATCTACACGAAGGGTAAGCCAAATAAGGAAGTGCAATCATTCTTGAATTACATTAATTCTGAGCACATCCAAAAGACGTTGGTTCCCCAATTGGGATACATTTCAATTCACGATATGAAGATCTCTCGTTCGATGGACGGAAAGATTACAGCTGTAAGTTAAGGAGTGTGGGAACATGGATGACATCCGTGAATCACTATTAAAGCAATCAGCAGCAACTCGTAAGGACCGTTTTGGTCGTTACTTGTCACTCGGCGCTTTGTTGCTGATTGTCGTTGTTGTGCTATCAATTTTCTGGTTCGTTGCCTCAAAGGGTTTGGCAACGTTCTTCGCTAACAAAGTAAATATTTGGGACTTCTTGACCGGTACCAAGTGGGCGCCAGGTCAAACCGATGCGAATGGTCACCCATACGTTGGGGCTGCCCCAATGATCGTTGGGTCATTCTTGGTAACGTTGATTTCAGCTTTGATTGCAACGCCATTTGCCATTGGAACGGCCGTCTTTATGACTGAAATCTCACCAAAGCGTGGGGCTAAGATTTTGGGACCAGTTACCGAATTGTTGGTAGGTATCCCATCTGTTGTTTATGGATTTATTGGATTGTCAGTAATCGTGCCAGTGATGCGTCACCTATTTGGTGGTTCAGGATTTGGAATTCTAGCCGGTGCGATGGTGCTGTTTGTCATGATTTTGCCAACGGTAACGTCAATGACGGTTGATACATTGAAGTCAGTGCCACGTTACTACCGCGAGTCATCATTGGCTTTGGGTGCGACGCGCTGGCAAATGATTTATAAGGTCATCTTGCGTGCGGCGACGCCAGGTATTTTGACAGCCGTTGTCTTCGGAATGGCACGTGCCTTCGGTGAAGCCTTGGCCGTACAAATGGTTGTTGGTAACGCCGCTTTGATGCCACAAAACTTGACATCGCCAGCCGCAACGTTGACGTCTGTTTTGACGCAAGGTATCGGAAACACGGTTATGGGATCACTTGAAAACAACGCTTTGTGGAGTTTGGCATTGATTCTATTGTTGATGTCATTGGTCTTCAACTCAGTTATCCGTGCTATTGCTAAGAAGGGAGCCATGTAATATGAACGCTAAGCAAGCGAATAAGATTGCCAGTGCTGTGCTTTATGCAATTGCCGGCTTCGTTATTTTGATTTTGGCTGCCTTGTTGGGTTACATCTTGTATCAAGGTGTCCCACACTTGTCATGGCACTTTTTGACGTCGCCAGCGACGGCCTTTACCGCCGGTGGTGGAATCGGTATTCAACTATTTAACTCATTGTACTTGTTGATTATTACGATGATTATCTCATTCCCAATTGCTTTGGGAGCGGGAATTTACTTGAACGAGTATGCTAACAAGAAGAGTCGTGTGACGTCTTTGATTCGCACGGCCATTGAAATTTTGTCATCATTGCCATCAGTTGTGGTTGGTTTGTTTGGTTTCTTGTTGTTCGTTGTGCAATTCAAGCTTGGCTTCTCAATTTTGTCAGGTGCGATTTCATTGACGTTCTTCAACTTGCCATTGCTAACACGTTCGGTTGAAGAGTCATTGCGTACGATTCCCGATTTGCAACGTGAGGCGGGTGCTGCGTTGGGATTGTCACGTTGGGAGACAGTTGGTCACGTTATTTTGCCAGCTGCGTTGCCATCAATCGTGACCGGTGTTGTTTTGTCAGCTGGACGTGTGTTCGGTGAAGCTGCCGCTTTGATTTACACGGCCGGACAATCAGCTCCAGCGTTGGACTTTACGGACTGGAACCCATTCAATGTTTCAAGTCCATTGAACATTATGCGTCCAGCCGAAACGTTGGCTGTTCACATTTGGAAGGTTAATTCAGAAGGTATCATGCCAGATGCGGCTGCCGTTTCTGCTGGTGCATCAGCTGTTTTGATCATTGCTGTCTTGTTATTCAACTTCTTTGCTCGTTACTTGAGTGGTGTGTTGTACAAGCGTTTGACGGCTACGAAGTAAGAAAGAGGACATTGTCATGGCTGAAGAGCAACATTTGATTTTTGATGAGGAGCAACCAGAGCGCTACGTCTACGACATGGACGAAGACAAGCACGAGGTCGCCCTCTCAACGAAGGACTTGCAAGTCTTCTACGGTGATAAGTTGGCCTTGCAAGATGCCGATTTGAAGTTTGAACGCTACAAGATTACATCATTGATTGGTGCATCTGGTTCAGGTAAGTCAACGTTCTTGCGTTCACTAAATCGTATGAACGATGACGTGGCGACGGTTAAGGGAAACATCATGTACCGCGATGTTGATATCAACTCAAAGGATGTCGACGTTTATGAAATGCGTAAGCACATCGGCATGGTGTTCCAACGTCCTAACCCATTTGCTAAGTCAATTTATGACAACATCACGTTTGCTTTGAAGCAACACGGCATGCGCGACAAGACGCAACTTGATGAAATTGTTGAGACGTCATTGAAGCAAGCTGCTTTGTGGGATGAAGTGAAGGATGATTTGAATAAGTCAGCTTTGTCACTATCAGGTGGACAACAACAACGTTTGGTTATTGCACGTGCGATTGCGATGAACCCAGATATCTTGTTGATGGACGAACCATCATCAGCGTTGGATCCAATTTCATCAGCGAAGATTGAAGATACGTTGATGCAGTTGAAGGAAAAGTACACGATTATTATCGTGACGCACAACATGCAACAAGCAGCTCGTATTTCAGATTACACAGCCTTCTTCAACATGGGAAAGGTTGTTGAATACGATTTGACTCGTAAGATTTTCACGCGTCCAAAGGTCCAATTGACAATTGACTACGTGAACGGAAACTTTGGTTAAGAGAGGCATAACTCAAATGGCAGAAAAAATTTTGACAACTGAAAACGTGCGTCTCTATTACGGTGAAAAGGAAGCCTTGCACGGCATTAACTTGGATTACGATAAGTACGGGATTACGGCATTGATTGGACCTTCTGGTTCAGGAAAGTCAACGTACTTGCGTGCCTTGAATCGTATGCACGATTTGACGGACAACGTGACGGTTAACGGCACGTTCTTGTTTAAGGGCCAAGATATTTACGCCCCAACAACTGACACAGTTGAATTGCGTAAGGACATCGGCATGGTGTTCCAACAACCAAACCCATTCCAATTCTCAATTTATGATAATGTCGCCTTTGGGTTGCGTATTTCAGGTGAAAAGAACAAGGCTGTTTTGGATGAGATGGTGGAAACATCATTGAAGCAAGCCGCTATCTGGAATGAAGTGAAGGATGACTTGCACAAGTCAGCGTTGTCACTATCAGGTGGACAACAACAACGTGTGTCAATTGCCCGTGCTTTGGCAACGTCACCAGAAATCTTGTTGTTGGATGAACCAACGGCCGCTTTGGACCCAGTTTCAGCCCACGCGGTTGAGAACACATTGATGCAATTGCGTGATAAGTTGACGATGATTATCGTGACGCACTCAATGGCACAAGCATCACGTATCTCAGACCGCACGGCGTTCTTTATGAATGGTGACTTGATTGAAGCTGACGATACAAAGAAGATGTTCTTGGATCCAGCTAAGAAGGAAACGCAAGACTACATCTCAGGTCGCTTCGGATAGTCTTGTGATATACTGAATTAACGAATTAACAGAAAAACGGGGAGATAGGGCATGCGTCAATATTTTGATGAAGAACTTGCAGACTTGGACACGTCATTTAAGGAGATGGGCTTGCTCGTTTCTGAGACGCTAGAAAACGCTGTACAAGCATTCTTGGATCACAACCGCCAAGCTGCACAAGAGATTATTGATGGCGACAAGGCAATCAACCAACGCGAAATCGCTTTGGAAAAGAAGACTTTCGAAATGATTGCTTTGTACCAACCAGTGACGACTGATTTGCGTGAAATTGTGACGGTTTTGAAGGCCGTTTCAGTTTTGGAGCGAATCGGTGACAACGCACGTAATATTGCGCTTTCAACGATTCACGTGAAGGGTAACAAGCGTGTGGCTGCAATTGAAGAAAAGGTCGGTATGACCGGTTCAACAGTTGCAAAGATGGTTTCTGATGTGTTGGATTACTACGTGAATGACGATGCTGTTTCAGCTGAAGCCATTGCACAAGTTGCTATGTCAGTATCAGATGTTACGGGTGAAATCCGTGAGATGGCCATCGATGCCATGAAGTCAGATCCAGAATTGGTCACTGCTTCAACTGATTACTTGGTTGTTGCTGGTTACTTGAAGCGTACGTCAGATTACGTGACGGACATCGCTGAGTGGATTATCTACAAGCGTACGGGTAAGATTGTTGAATTGAACCCAGGTATGTCATCATTTATCTAATTTGAATAGACAATAAAAGCACACCGCGGAAGTAATTCTGCGGTGTGCTTTTTGCATCTAATATTTACTTGTTGGTCTTGTGACGGCGCGTTGGTCGGAAGAACATGGCGAGCATGGCCATCAATCCAGCTACCAACAAACCGATAACTGACAAACTTGAACGAGCAGAAACACCTGTCTTAGGTAGCATTAATTTACCATCATTTGCTGGGGTAAGAACTGGCGTAGCAGCAGGCGTGTTGTCTGACTTGTTCGTTGTGATAACTGGTGCATCTTGCTTTGGCGCAAGTGGTGTTGTTGGCTCAGCGGGTGCTGGCACAACTGGTGTATCTGGTACCTTCGTGTAAACGACCGTGATATCACCGCCACCATCAGGAACAGTTACCTTTGTTACCTTGGTTGTGTAACCAGGGATAGTTGGTGTTGGTAGTTCTGTACCAGGCTTATCGGTGTAAGTGTTGTCTGTAGTTGTCTTCAAAGGATTACCATCAGGATCAACCGGTACGATTGTCCCTGTAGTGTCAGTCTTCTTGCTGACATCTTCACCGACAATTGGCATGTCTGTATCAGGCGTGTATTCAACCCAAATTGCTAGTGGGTTAACCGTCATGTCGACGCGAATATTGTTACCATCTGTTGTGACATAACCACCATCAACACCATCCTTATTGCGCGTGTAGTAAGGAATGTTTGGCAAATCGCTGACTGGCACATCAGTTTGACCATCCGTCCAAGGAACTTCAACGTCGTGTGATTGACCAGGAATTTCAACGCGGTTACCGTTCTTATCACGCGTGTATGGGTGAATCGTGACCGTCATGGTCTTCTTGGCGTAAACGAAAGTCAAATCCGTATCAGTACCAAAAGTACCGGTTTGCGTATCGTTACCCTTAACAGTGTAACCCTTGATTTGTGTGTAGGCTTCAGCCGTCATGGCATCCCCGGTCAAACCAGTCATCTTAACATCAGGCGCAATTGGGTTACCCTTTTCATCAACGTGGTGCACGGTGATGGTTTGCTCAGTAGGCACGTAATCAACCACAATGTTTGTGACATCGCCACCATCAGGGAATGTCACTGTGTGCGTTCCTGTTGTGGTCGTCTTGCCGTTGATGCGTGGTGTGTAACCAGGCTTGTTAGGCACCTCGAACGTAAAGTCGCCACCAGGCTCGCCAGTTTCTGAGCGTGCAGGTGGGTTTTCCAACGTGTGACCGTTAGTTACGTAGTCGACCGTGACCGTTGACTGCTTAGTAGCCGGCGTCAAATCAGGGTTCTTCGTTGGTTGCTCAGGCTCAGCAGGCGTAGGCGTAGGCGCTGCCGGCGTTTCAGGTTGAGCTGGTGTCGTAGGCTCTGAAGGCGTTGTTGGCTTCTCAGGCTCCGTTGGTGTTGCCGGTTCAGCTGGAACAACCGGCTGTGGCTTCTCACGGAAGTAGAATGTCACAACGCTGTCTTCAGCCTTGTACGTACCGTTAACGACCTTGTTTGTCGCGTCATAGTATGCCTTATCTGGATCAGTGTTTGTGGCTGCACCAGCGTATTCATACTTTGCAGCTTCATTGGTATCGGTCAACGTTGGGACACCAATTTTAAACGCCGTGTTGTAGTCACCAGTGAACTCAGACTTATCAATCTTCAAATACTGATCTGCAATTGGGTTGCCTTTTTCGTCAATGACTTGCGCCTTAACCGTTACCTTTTCAGTAAGTGGTGTGTAGACGAATGTGTACGTTGGTGTATCGTTATCGTCGAATGGCTTAAATGTTGGCACCTTCGTCACCTTGTAACCAGGGATAGTAGGTGGCGTGTAAGAAGGTGTGTCACCGTAATTTCCAGTAATCGTTTGATCACTACCAATTGGTGAACCATCTGGCGTGCGGAAGACAATCTTCGCACTCTCTTGGTTCTTCTTATACGTGTACGTCACCGTGTCTGGCTCGATGTTGTGGTTCGTTAGATACAACGTCGCATATGGCGCACCATAACGACTGATGTTGGCAAACGTACCATACGCACCAGGTGCAATTGGACCGTTTTCGCTAGGACGCAAAACAGGGCTAACGGGATCACCATCTTCATCAGTGATTTGTAGCGTCTCAGTTACAGAACCAGCTTCGTCGGTGATGGTCTTAGTTGAAATTGCCCATTGGTTACCGTAGTCATCGTAAAGTGGCTCTTTGGTAGTCGTGCCAACAACGTAGGTCGTCTTTTGATTTGAAACCGTACCTGATGCATTGATTGGCATGTCAACCAACGTGTAACCAGGAATCTTCTTGGCCGTTGTCGTGTAGTGTTGGCCGATGATGGCGTTGTTTTGCACAACGCTGGCCAAAATGTCATGACCGTTCGTGTCCTTGAAATATGTTGTTTGCGTCGTGCGAACCGGAATGTCCATTGAGGCGTTTGAACCGCCATTGTAAAGAACCACTTCACCATTCTTCACTTGGACTTGATAGTTGACGCCGCGGTCGCCACGCAAAGTTTGCGTCCCATCACCGTTGAAGGTCAATTGCGTCTTTGTTCCGTACGCACTCACGTATGTCGCATGGACTTCTGGATTTTTCAAGCCGGCATTGATGTCGGCCGTGTTAACTGAAAAATACCAGTTTCCACTTGGTACCAACCACTTTTGGTCGGCAGATGTCTGCTTATCAAATGTTAAAAAGCCGTTTGCAACATCAACCGTTGAAACTGGCGTAGAAACGGAAAATCCGTCGGCAGCCGAAACAACGATTGGTGATGTTAAGGTCATCGCACTTAGTACGACGGCGCTTAGCAACAAACGACGTGACGTCTTTGATGTACTCATTATGTATAACAACCCCTAACTTCTCTTTGCTTACCTAATGTAATAAACAAAAGTAAGCAATATCCAGTTTAAGCTTTTTTAATGTAAGCGAGCACGGGGGTTTTGAAAACGTGTATCAAAAACGGGACAATTCGTCGAATGGGCTCCGGAAACCCGCGTTATCACAGGCTTTTTCAAAAATGACAGACTTTCATGAAAGGTGTGTCATATTTGGGACACCAAGGTGACAGCCGTAACGGCCACCGCTTCTAAACACTGGTAAAATGTAAGTGAAGAGAAGTGGGGAAATAGGGATATGAAGAGACAGGTTATGCCAAAAATGGCAGTCACCAAGAAGTTCAACCGCAAAAAGTTGTATAAAGCGGGAAAGAGCTGGGTGATTGCTGGAAGCGTTTGGCTAGCGATGATGGGCGTTCATGCCATCACAGCTTCAGCCGACACAACCGTGTTGACTGATCAACAAATTGAAATGATGACGCAGATGAAACAAGCTACGGTTAACTTGGCTTCGTCCGCCGCGGGTGTTACGCCAATGGCAGCGACGGATGCAAGCACAAGTGTAGCTGGTGCATCTGTTTTGAGTAGTTTAAATAATACGAGTATGAGTAGCAGCTTGGTTAGCGCGCCCTCATCAAGTATGAATACAAGCGTTGCTGACAGCATGGTTAGTGCTAGTGTGACGAGTAGCGTACCGGTGAGTGCTAGTTCAAGCATCAGCGCCAGTACCTCAAGTGTTTCAGCAACGAGTGAAACGGTGACGATTTCGGTCGCACCAGGTTCATCATTAACGGATGAAACATTGGCAAGCTTGTCGAGCTCAGCCCAATCAGCTGGGACAGTCGTCACCGTGACACAAGTCTTGGCGACAACGCCGGCTAGTTCAGATGCATCAACGGCCAGCTTGGCACAACAAGTTAATTTTGATGCACAAACAGCATCGTCATACTATAAAAAGATTTCTAGCGCAGCAACTGGCCAACCAGTTTTGAGCGCCACACTGTCACAAGCTGGTTCGATTATGGTGCAAATGAGTGCCGCCCAATCAGCTTTGACTGGCGCAATTGCGTTGGCTAATTCAGCTTTGTCAGCGGCAAACCATTCAGCCTATGCTTCAGCGTACGCATCAGAAGTGGCGTTGAGTTCATCAGTTGCTTTGGTGATGAATAAGTTGGCGCTGCTGAACAACAACATGACGGCTACGCAGAACGTTAATAATGCCTCAGTGGCAGCTTCGACCACCCAATCAGCGTTGGGATCAGCAGCTATTAACAATCTTTGGGGTGCTTTGACGCACTTGAGTTGGGATAGTTTGGTTGCCTTTGGGAGTGCGACGGCGGCTGCTGGTTCGGTTGGTGCGATTGCATCCTCATTGGCCAGTGAAGCTCAAATGCTAAGTAGTGCGCAAGCTGCGGTGGCGAACGCTAAGGATCAAACAGCGCTATCAAGTGCAGCGGTTGCTACGCAATCAGTTGCCTCAGCGACAGCAAGTATGTTCCAAAAGGTGATGAGTGCTGCTAGTGGGGCGGGAGCGGTGATGGACACTGGTTTCTTGCAACAATCGGCAGCGGTGACGCTTTATGGACAAGCAACGGCGATGGATAGCGCTCTCGCAAGTGCGTCAGCTGTCGTTAACGACCTAGCAAACATGGCTAGCTTGTTGGCACCGGTTGCTTCAAGTGCGTCAGCCGACTACGCGGCGGTTAAATCAGCATTGGCGAATGCGACATCACAATACGCCCATTTGCAATCAGTTGCCTCAGCATTTGCTAGTGATTCAGCAGCTGTTATGGCGTCTGGCGTTACGGCTAAAACGATCGGTTCTTTGATGGTCAATACGGCGAGTGAGTCTGCCGTAGCGGGTGACATTTTGTCACAAGCCGTCAACGACTCAACGATTGGTAGTTCAGCTGGTTCAGAGGCAATCTATGTGTTGCACGGAGCTGCTCACAATCAAGTTGCAACGGCTCAAACGAGTGTGGCGTCACAAGTTGCAATTGTGAACGTCGCTTTGAGTCAATTACGTTCTTTGACGGCGCAATATCCAGCTAACAGTAGTTTGGCAAATGATTATGCGGATGCGCAAAAGCAATCAGCCGCGTTGGTAAAAATCAGTCAACAACTGGCGTCAGATGATGCGGTTATCGACACTGAGCCAATTGGAAATTTGATGGACACGATGCAAGATGTCACGAATCAAGTGACACAAGCCGGCTTGGAAGCGAACGTCGCGAAGGCGGACGCGGCCTGGGGCCATGCAACGTTAACAACTGTGGCACGTCCAGGTAGTCAACAATCTGAAAAGGTTGCCGTTAAATCAGGTGTTGCAACAAGTTTTGCCAATACAGACGCGACACTTGCGAATTCAGGATACAGCTATACGGTGATGGCCGGCGGGAAGACATATGCGACTTTGCAAGATGCAGAACAAGCGGTTTCAGGCACAGCAGGTGCGACGGCTAGTTTTGTGGTGACATACACGCCGAATGATCAACGTGCGGTAGTCACGATTTTTGATCAAACGACACAATCGTACTTGCAGTCAGGCATTGCTATCGATGGTAAGACGGATGTTGCAATTAACTTCGATGCCGTCGCAGCGGTGATTTCAAATTACGTGAAGGCGCACTATGTTGTGGTTACAAACGCCACGCAAGCTGGAAGCATTTTTGATAATAACGATGTTGCAACCCAAAGTTTTGCGGTTGTTTTGAAGCATCAGGTGGCTTTGTCTGCAACAAGTGCAACGTACACAAATACGGTGCGTTACACAGGTGCTGGTGACGATACGCCAAGTGCTGTCACGCAACAACTTGTGGTGACAACGGCCGCAGCGTATGACCAAGTAACTGGGAAGCTGCTATCTGCTGGTGATGCAAGCGCGTATGGCAGTGATTATGTGGCGCCTACCTATGCTGGTAGTGGCGCCGGCAAGATTGATGCCAGTGGCAAGATGACATTTGATACGGTCGTAACACCGGTTGTATCAGGTTATTCAGCTGACACAACATCGGTAACTGGTCACAACAGCGTTGACGGCAACAAGTTGTCAACGACGACGGTTAATTATCAAGCAACTGAACAAAAAGCAACTATCATCTTGAAAGATATGACGGATGGTACTGAAATTGACCGCGTACCGTTGACTGGTTTGACGGGTCAAGCGATGGATTTGGCGACAGTCCAAGCGGAAGTCGCTGATCAATTGGCTGATAAGACGTTGACGCTTGATAGTGCGGCGACAACTATTTTGGCTGGACAAATGTTCGATAACGATGATGCCAAAGATCAGATTTTGACAATCGGCTTCTATCACGTGACGAGCGAGGTCAGCGAATCAGTTAAGGCCACTAATACCATCATCTATAGTGGTGCTGGTGCCAAGACGCCGACAACAATCTCACAAACAGCAACTATCGTGCACAACTACACGGTTGATTTGCACCGTGATAAGACAACGCCAATTGCTTCAACCTATGAAGTGGTTGATGGGACAGATGTCGCTAGTGTAAGCACCGACGGAACGATTACGTTCGCGTCAGTGCCTAGTCCAAGTTTGGCTGGTTATACAGCCAAGCAAACCCAAGTCGATAAGGCAGTCACATTTGCTAAGCCGACGGCGACAACAACGGTCGTCTACACCGCAAACCCACAAAGCGCAGTTGTCACGCTGGTTGATGAAACGATCGGGTCACAACTTGCCCAAGTCACCATTGCTGGTCGCACGGGTCAGCTGGTGGCACAAGGGGATGGTGCGACTGTTGTTGACGAAACGTTGACGAGCTATTTAGACCACGGCTATGCCTTGGAGTCAGATACTCGCCAAACGACGGATACGTTTGATGCTGAGGGTGATCAAACGTATACGATTACTTTGGTCCACAAAACACTCGCGGCATCAGAAACAAAGATATTTACGAATAATGTGACCTATACCGGGACTGGGGTTGCGACGCCAACGCCAAGTTCAGAAGTTGTTGCTGTAACGCGCAACTATCTAAAGGATGCGGTTACGAATCAAGAAATTAAGGCAGACACAACGGCAAGCTATGCGACGAGTTTGACAGCGCCAAGCTTTACGGGATCGGGTGCTGGTACAGTTGACGTGAAGGCTGGTGTGGTGACGTTTAAGACGATTGACACACCAAGCGTCGCGGGTTACACACCGAATGTGACTGCAGTTTCAAACACGACAACTTGGTTGCAACCAACCGTGCAAACTGAGGTGACTTATACACCAGATGCACAATCAGCTAGTTTTGTCTTTATTGACCAAATGCGCGACAACCACCAAGTGATGAGTGTGACGGTCACTGGGCAAACAGGTGGTGCAATTGACACGACCCTCGGACAACAAGTTTTAGCTAGTTTGACGGCTAAGGGTTACGTGGTGGTATCGAACGGTTTGCCAACGAGTGGTGCATACGACAATGACGATGCCGTGAATCAAACGTTTACGGTCATTCTGCGTCATGGTGTCACAGCGGCAACAACGTCAGTCATGGCGCAAGAGACGGTCTTGTACGGTGATGCGGGTGCGACCAAGTTGTCATCAGCTGTTCTATCTGGTGTCGTGACGCAAACAGTTGCCGTTGATGCGGTGACAAAGTCAACCATCACGTCAGCTGATGCCAAGGCGTTTGGTAGCGATTATTTTGCACCAAGTTATGCAACAAGTGCGAAGACGTTGATAGTTGATGCTGCGACGGGTGCAATTACCTTTAATGAGGTGACTAGCCCGCTAGTTTCGGGTTACATTGCGAACCCAACTGCAGTTACCGGCCACGCGACATTTGCGAACCCAACGACGACGGATACAGTGACTTACACGGCTGATCCACAATTGGCAGTAGTCCGCTTTATCGATCAGACCACTGGCAACACCGTGCTAACGTCAATGAATATTAATGGTCGTACGGATGGCAAGATTGATTTTGCTATCACGCAAGATCAGTTAACGAGTTACTTGGCAAAGCATTATGTTGTCGTGACTGATGGTCGTACATCTGGTGCAACTTTTGACCACAATGATGACCAAAACCAAACGTTTGGTGTGATTTTGAAGCACCAAACGTCAATGAAGGCGACGGACCAGACGGTTACTGAAACAGTGTTGTACCGCGGTGCAGACCAACAGACGCCTGCGTCGGTCACGGCTTCAGCGGTTGTGACGCATCATGAATCTGTTGATATGGTGACAGATAGTGTGATTGCGAGCGCAGATGCTGCTGGCTATGGTGATGATTACAACGCGCCAATTTATACCACAACAGCCAAGAATGCGACGGTTGACGAAACAACGGGAGCAGTGACGTTTGCGCCACTGGCAACGCCAAAGATTGCGGGTTACACGCCGGATAAAAACAGTGTGCAATTAACAGCAACACCGGCTGCACCAACCACGATTGCCACGGTGACTTACACGCCGGATATTCAACGTGCACAAGTAACGTTTACGGATCAAACGACTGGTGAAACGTTGTCTGATGTCGCGCTAAATGGCGTGACGTCACAAGCAATCGACTTTAGTCGCATTGCCCAAATGCAAAAGAACTATTTAGCATCAGGCTATGAGTTAATTCAAACGACTGTGCCAACGAGTGCGCTTTACGACACAGTTGCTGATGGTTCAGTAATTAGTCAGTCATATGTGGTCACGCTGAAGCACCACGTGGCAGCAGTTTCATCAAGCGTTCAAATGACAGCGACGATTAGTTATGTGGTTACTGGGGCAGGCGTGCTAACGCCAGCTTCAGTGGTTCGCCAAGTAACGGTCACTGAAATGCAGTCGGTTGATGAGGTGACAGGTCACGTGATTGATTCTGCTGATGCATCAGCTTACGGTGCGGATTACAAGGCGCCAACGTATGCCGTTACGTCAGGGGATGCTGCGACAGTTGATGCGACAACTGGGGATACGATCTTTGCATCAGTTTCGAGCCCAGTTTTGGCTGGTTACACAATTACTGATTCAAATGCTGTCGTGAACCAAACCACGACTTGGCAAACACCAACTGTGACTACAGTGGTGACTTACGTGCCGGAAGAACAGCATGCTGACATCAAGATTATTGATGATATGGCCGATGCAAATCATGATGTTCTGCATGATTTCGTGCTAACTGGTGCAACGCAGGAGTCGATGAATACGACGGTTGCAGAAACAACGCTGCAAAGTATGTTGGCTAAGGGATATGTGCTAGTTTCAACAACTGTCCCAAGTTCAGGCGTCTTTGATAGCGATGCAAAGGTGGATCAAAATTACACGATTCACCTAGCACGGTGTGTCGTATGCGACTGAGAGTAAGGTCGTAACCAACACGGTGACGTACGTCGGGGCGGAAAACAATCCTGGCACAGTTCACCAAAGTGTTGCAGTGAGCCGTCGCTACGCAGTCGATGCCGTAACCGGTGAATCGATTGCTGCGACTGATGCAAGTGCCTATGGTTCTGCGTATCAAGCAGATCAATTTGCGTTAGTGAACGTAGCTGATTCAGCAATTGCAACGGTTGATGCCAACAAGGGCACTATCATGTTCCATGTCGTGCCAAGTCCAACTTTGCCAGGTTATTCAGTGAAGCCAGATGAGATTGCAGCGTTGGCTACGTTTGAAAACTTAAATGTCCAAGAAGTGGTGCAATACTCACCATATGATCAACGTGCGTTGGTTGAACTCGAAGACACCATGAAGTTAACGGATAGTGGTAGCTATGCAACGATTGGGACGACCTATTTGAAGGGTAAGACGAGCCAAACTATTGATTTTGAATACGTGACGTCGATGCTGACGAGTTTGTCAGCGCTTGGCTATGAAGTCGTTGATAATCCAATTCAAGGCACGTCATACTTTGATGACCAACAAGATGGTTTGGTGCCAAGTCAATCTTGGGTAATTACGTTGAAACACCGGGGCAGCATGGTGACAGAATCGGTCATGGCGACGAATACGATTCACTACCTTGGCGCGGATACAACGCAACCAGATTACACGGGGCAGGTTGTGGTGGCACAGACGCACATGGTCGATATGGTGACTGGTTCGGATGTGTCAGAAGAAGTTGGTAGTGCGTACACGAATTACCATGTGCCGACCTATGAGGTGACGTCGGGCAAGGCGTTGGCGAAGGTTGATGACACTGGACACATTACGTTCGCAACGGTTGCGACGCCACCACTTGCGGGTTATACCCGTATTCCAACTGAAGTGACCGGGCATGCCACGTTCGATCAACCGGGTGCGGTAACGAACGTGATGTATCACGCAGTGCAACAGTTGGCCCGTGTTATCTTTAAGGACGACACGATGGGTGGCGGTACGTTGACGCGTGCTGATTTGGGTGGCTATACCGGTCAACAAATTGATTTTGCGGATGCGCAAGATGTGTTGCAACAATACCTGGATGCTGGTTATCAATTGGTTGCAAAGCCAGCAGATTCATATTTGATTGCGTCGGCACAGAATTACACGACGGATGAAAAGGATACGCAACTGTTCTTTGTTCACCTAGAACACAAGGTTGTTGCACAATCACATGATGTACCGGTTTCAATGACCGTAACGTACATGGGCGCTGGTGCTAAAACACCAGCAACCCAAACAGATTCAGCGGTTGTGACGATGACTGAGTCGGTTGACGCTGTCACATCACAAGTGATTACGGCCGCTGATGCAGCGTCATACGGTAGTGCTTTTGTGGCACCAACCTATGTTGCTAAGACCGCAAACGTGACGGTCGACGGTACTGGAAATGTGACGTTTAAGTCTGTTCAGACACCGACTGTTAAGGGCTACACGGCTGATGAGGCAGTGGTAACGCCAACAGCAACGGTGATGCATCCAACATTCACAACAACGGTGCACTACACGGCGGATGTCCAACAAGCAGCGGTTGTCTTTAAGGATGTCGATGCTGACAACGCAGTGGTTGCGCAGACAAGCATGGCTGGCGTGACTGATGCGACGATGGATTTCACGACGGCAACGCACGTGAAGGAGTCGTTGCTTGCAGTCGGTTATGAGGTGGTTACTGATGGTGAACCAAGCCAAGCAACTTATGATAATGCTGATGACGTCAACCAAACGTACATTGTGACGTTGCGTCATCATTTGAATCACGTCACTGACAGTGAAGTGGTCACGAATACGGTTCACTTCGTGGGGGCCGGTGGCCAAACGCCAAGTGATGCTGTGCAAACAGCCACGGTGACGCGTTTAACAACGACCGATGCTGTCACGGGGCAAGTTAAGATTAACTACGCCTTAGCAGAGGGGACGCAGCCGGCAACGGTCAATGAAACGACAGGTGCGGTGACGTTTGCACCAGTTGCGACGCCAACGGTTGCGGGTTACACGCCGGACGTGACAACAACAACCGGTCACGCGACCTATGCTGTACCAACGGCTATCGAAACAGTGACGTATGCGCCAGCCAAGCAAACAGCCACGGTAACGCTGGTTGATGAGACGACTGGACAAACGATGGCGACGTTGCATTTGGTTGGTCAAACAGATGCACCAATTGATTTTGCCGCTGCTTCACAAGCGGTGACAAATTATGAAGGCAAGCACTTTATCCTCACGACGTCGAACTTGGAAGCAACGACTTACGATCGTGATAGTTCAGCTGACCAAAGTTTCACGTTGACGTTTAAGCACGCGACGTCAATGGCAACGAGCGACGTTACGCTAACAACGACAACGCATTACCGCACTGATGATAGCGTGGTCGTTGCACCGGAATTGGTGCAATCGGCGGTTGTGACGCGTCACTATGATGTTGATTTGGTGACGAACAGTGAAATTGCCTCAGCCGACGCAGCGAAATATGGCAGTGATTATCAGGCGCCAACTTGGACGGCATCAGGGGCAACCTATGATGAAACGCAACAAGTGGCAATTTTCCCAACAGTTGATGGTGTGCCGGTGAAGGCTGGATAAACGCCAGATAAGACGAAGTTCACCGGTCGTGCAACGTTGCTTGTGCCGAACACTGACCGAACGGTTTGGTACTCACCAAATCCAGCGACGGCCACAGCAACGATTGTTGATGATGTGACGGGCGAAACGTTGGCGACGGTGCAATTGGATGGTCATGTGGATGATGCAATTGATACGACGCCAGTGATGACGGCACAAACGAAGTGGCTCGGTCGCGAGTATGCGTTGGTTAAGACGGACGTGCCGGCAGCTAACGCGGATCGCTTTGCTGTTGCAACGCCAAGCTATACCGTGCATTTGACGCACCAAACCCATGAAGTGGTGACTGATGTGCCAATGCAAACAACAGTTCACTATGTTGGGGCACCAATGGTAGTGCCTGATGTGACGCGAACGGTTAATGTCTCACGCACGGTGATGGTGGATGAGGTGACGGGTGCTGAAACCACGGCGCCAACTTACACATCATCAGATGCTGATGTGGTGGTTAATGCTGAAACGGGTGCGGTTAGCTATCAGCCGGTGATGTCACCGGAGATGGCTGGTTATGTACCTGATCAAGTAGCTGTAACAGCAACGACGACAGTCGACGTGCTAAAGCCGACAACAACCGTTCACTACACGCCAGCTGTACAAATAGCTGATGTAACGATTACCGATGAGACAACTGGTGGAACAGTTGGTCAATATGAGTTGCGTGGTGCGACGGATAGTGCGATTGACTTCAAGACGATTCATGATGAGGTTGCGAAGTTGGTTGCTAACGGTTATGAAGTGGTGACTGATGTGCCGACCGACGCAACGTACGACCGTGATGTTAACGCGACGCAGCACTTTGTTGTGACGCTGCGCCACGGCCAAACGACTGAGAAGGCACTTGTACCAACTAAGCACACGGTATACTTCCGTGGAGCGGGTGACCAAATGCCAAAGACGGTGACGCAAACAGTGATGGTTGTGACAACCAAGACGTTGGATACAGTGACTGGTCAGCAAATTGGTCAAACGCAATATGCGGTGGCTGATGCGCAACCAGGAACGGTAAGCGCTACCGGTGTTGTGACGTTTAAGCCAATTGATACGCCTGAAGTTGCCGGTTATACGGCTGACCAAACCGTGGTGACGGCTGATGCACGAGTTGGTCAAACAGCACAAGATACGGTGACGTACACGGCTGATGAGCAACACGCGGTGGTCCACTTTGTTGATGACACGACTGGTAAGACGCTGACGGATTTGACGCTCACGGGTCAGACTGGTGATGAAATCGATACGGCAGTTTCAGCGGAAACGTTACGTCAATATGAGGCGGCTGGTTATGAATTTGTTGCGCAAGATTTGCCGGATCAACCAACGTTTGATGCGCAAACGAACAGCGACCAACACTTCACTGTTCATTTGCGCCATGGTGTGAAGTCGGCCACGCAACAATTGACGGAATCACAAACCGTGATTTACGTCGGCGCTGGGGATGACACGCCGAAGCGCGTTGAAGTATCAGTCCCAGTGAGTCGCGTTGTTAAGGTTGATGCAGTAACTGGCGACGAACTAGCTGGTAGCGCAACGTTTACAACCACGGCGCCTGGTGTGACCGTGGATGCGAAGACGGGTGACGTTACGTTTGTGACGGTACAAACACCAATGGTTGCTGGTTATCATGCCAAGCGTTTGTCAGTCGTTGGCCATGCAACGCCAACGATGGATGGTGTATCAGTTGTGAAGTATGAACGCGATACGCAACGTGTTCACGTTGTGTACGTCGATGATGATCAGGCGGGTCGCGTTGTAATGACGGGTGATGATTTGACTGGTTTGACGGGTGATGCGGTCGCTTTCGCACCGTCATATGTTCCGAACTATGTCATGACGCACGTTGACCAAACGGGTGCTATGACATTTGATAAGGCCACTCAGGTCGACCAAACGATTACGGTTCACTTGCAACACGATATGGCACCGGTTGATAATTACGTGACGCGTCAAATTCATTATTGGGCAACCGATGAGACGTCAGTGCCAGCAGCGCAAACCCAAACAGTTGTGTTGCATGGCTTGATGGATTTGGTGACGGGTCACATCAAGTGGTCTGAGCAAAAGATGCCAGCCGTATCAACGCCGGTCAAGGCTGGTTATCAAGTTGATATCAAGTCTGTACCAGACGCTAATTTGGCTGAGCCGACACCAGATTGGGTGGTCGATGTGACGTACACGCCTGCACCACAGCAAGTCCACGTCGTGTTTGTTGATCAAACGACAGGACATGAGTTGCGCAATGTGGCGATTACTGGTGTGACGGATGGCGATGTTGACTTTAGTCGTACTCAGTCAATGACGGATAGTTATTTAGCTGCTGGTTATGACTTGGTTCAAGATACAACACCGGTTAAGGCAGCGTTCACGACTGAAATGCCAACGTATCAAGTTGTGCTGGCGCACCGTCATGAACAGGTGACGCAAGAAGTGACGCGTCATGTGCATTATGAGACGGCGACTGGTGTACCAGCGCCTGAAATGGTGACGCAGACGGTCACAATGACTGGTGACCGGGATCTGGTGACGGGTGAAATTGTTTGGCAGCCAGTTAGTGTTGCCGGCGTGGTTTCACCGTTCGTGCCAGATTACACAGCCGATCAATTGGTTGTGCGTGGGGATGTTTTGACGACGCCAGAGATGGCTGATGTCATTGTTCGTTATGTGCCAAAGGCTAAGGCACCACTCGTAACACCAGAACCAGCACCACAACCTGAGTCAGGCGTGACCAAGGTGGCGACAGTGCAACCTGTTGCAACAACGACGTCGGCAACGGTTGTGGCCAAGTCGGTTGTGACCGATGACATCAAGTCACAAAATGTGATGCTGCCCGAAACGGGAGCAGAGCGTGACTTTGTCATGACGATTGCTGTCTTGCTGTTGCTATCAATTTCAGCGGGACTTGCCATCGGCTGGTTCTACAGCGAAGACAAGTAGTAGATTGAATAACGAAATCGTACAGTTCGATAATGGACTGTACGATTTTTTGTATTTAGGTTAAACTTAATAAAAGAAACGATGGGGGTGGATGACATGAAGAAGGTTACGAAAGTCACACGACAACGCAAGCCGGGACGTTATAACGTTTATCTTGATGATGAATTTGCCCTAGCGGTTGATGAGAAAATATTGATTAAGTATGATTTGTTCAAAGGGACTGAGCTGGAAGATGACGCACTGAAAGAAATTGAAGCTGCAGAGTTTGAACAAAAAGCCTATACGAAGGCGTTGGTCTATGCGACTGGTCGCATGCGTTCTAAGATGCAAGTCATTATCAAGTTGAAGGAAAATGAGTTTCCAGGGCTGGTAATTGCGCATGTGATTGATCGACTTGAAGCAGCGAACGTTATTGATGATGCGCGTTTTGCTGAAGAGTATGTCCGTTCGGCGATTCATTCAGGTAAGTTGGGTCCGCACGGTGTTCGCACGAAATTGCAACAGTTGGGCGTAGATAAGTACTTAATCGAAGATGCCTTGGCTGAATACTCTGAAGAAGACCAGGTGGATCAGTTGGACGATAAGGTTGAACGATTGATGACGAAGTACGCAAGGCAATCGCACTTTATGGCCGTTCAAAAAACAAAGCAAAAGTTGGCCCAACTGGGGTATGACAGCAAGTTGGTTAATGCAGCAGTAAAACGCTTTGAGGTTGATAATGAAGCGGACGACGACCAAGAGTGGGATAATCTTGACCGTGATGCGACTTCAGCTGCCAATCGTTACCGCCAATATGAGGGCTGGGAATTCAAAAAGCGACTAAAAGCAGCGCTGTTCCGCAAAGGCTACGATTTATCACTTGTGGATAAGTGGATAAAGGCATACGAGAAAAATTTGGATTAATATGCATAAAAATGAATAAGCGTCATGCACCGACTATGGATAGGAAAATTCATGGTCGGTGCATTTTTATTAAGCTGTCAATTAGAAAATTTTAGATTTTTAAAAAATGTTGCGAATACGGAACAAAAAAGGTGACTAGAAGTAAGCAGAAGGCTGAAAAACACTTTATAATTGTTAGTATTGTCGAAATTATATAAAGTTTTTTAAGTTTTCGAAAAAGAGAGAAGGCTCGTAGGAGTTAGAGGCTTTGTTTACGTAGTGAGGTTTGCTACGGAGAATTGGGGTATTAGTTTTATGAAAATGAACCTACAGAAAAACATGTTTGACCGTCGACTGCGGTACAAGATGTATAAGGATGGGAAGAAGTGGGTCTTCGCTAGCATGGCGACCCTTTCTTTGATTGGCGCATTTATGGCAGGTGGGACCGCTCACGCCGACGATCAAGACGTCGATCACTCACAAACGGTTGATACATCTGAGCAGGGTAACGCACCAAATTCAGAGAACGTGGTTGTTCTCTCAGCTGCGCCTGCAACAAGTGAAGCGCCATCAGACAGCGTTGCTTCATCAGCATCAGATGCATCATCTAGTGCACAAACTAGTTCAGTTGACGTGAAGGGTGAAACGTCAGCTTCTTTGAGTGCGCAGTCAGAAGCAACGCAATCAAGCAGTGCACGCACGTCACAAACGCGTTCAGTTGCGTCAGATAGCAGTGCAACGTCATCAGTTGCGTCATCAGTCACATCATCTGCAAGTCAAGCCAGCTCAGCGGCTTCTTCAACTGCGTCATCAACAGCAGTGTCATCTGTTGCAAGCTCAACTGCGGGAGCTTCATATTCAGTTGATTCAGCTAAGTCAGTGGCAACTGTTGTGACGTCAATTGTTGCTGAAATGCACAGCGTTGCGGCTGCAGACTCAGCTGCAATTGCTGCCTCAACGACGGATAACGTTGTGCGTAACACGGCGATGGAAGCGGTTGTGACAAATGTTGTTGCTGAAGCTAATCGCGTGGCTAACAATTTGAAGGCTGCTAATGAAGCACATGATGCAAAGGACGTTGAAGTTGCGAACGCATTGATGCTTTTGTCATACAATGCATTGAACAACATGACGTTTGAATTGCAACAAGCCGTTCAAATGATGGCAGCCGATCAACGTGGTGTTGATGAAAAGACGTTACGCCGTGCTCAAACTGCCTATGCAACATTGGATGGTTCTTTGTACAATGCAACCTTTGCGCTTTCAGCATACGGTGATTTGATTGTCACAACGCAAGTGCAACAATATGCCAAGGTCGTTGCTGCGCTACAAGCTACGGGTCTTTACGATGAGTTCCGAACGGTTGTCGACCCCAAAGATGCCGTTAACTCATACGCTGGGAAGAGTATTGACACGAGTGCTTTGTGGTCAACTTTGGCGCACAATGATGAGCAAGTTTATAACGAGTTTACGTTGAGTGGTTCAGCAAGTAAGCCTTATAAGACGGCTACTGGTGGTACGTCATCAGTTATTACGCAAACAACTAGCACGGACTTTACGGCACGTGTTGATACGCCACCTGCACAAGCAGGCGATGCAACCCAATTGGCTGATAAAAAAGATTCCGACAATGACGAAGTTAAGTTCGATTTGACGGGTTCTTTGGTGAACGGCCAAGTTGATCCAACGTATGCCGTTGCCGGAGCTGCAACGTACAAGTACCAATTGCAAGCTAACCAGGATTTCTCAATCACTGGTCGTTTTTACATGTCAAAGCCTTCTAACAAGAAGGCGCCAGATGCATTCTGGGGTGGATCATCTACACCAGCCGGAGACTTCCTTGGTTTGTTCTTGACGCCGGAAGAACCTGGAACCATTGGTGGAACCAACGGAGACATGGGTATCGGTGGTTTGGCGAACTCTATTTCATGGGGTATCGACTTCTTCTATAACTCAGACAAGGGTGATGCTGCGATGAGCAACAACACCAACTCAACGTATTTGAAGCAAGACTATCCAGTTGTTGGATTCCGTTCAACTGACGAATCGGGTAATTTGGTTAACGCGGTAGCAAGTGAACAAACGCAATACGCCACAAACACGTCAAAGGGTACGACGTATGCCACAGTAGCAACGCCACCTGCCGGAATCAGCTCAGATTCAGGTACGCCATACTACTTGATTTACACTGCCAAGACACACACGTTGACGGCTTATTTGATGAAGCCAGGAACTACAACTGGTCAAGAATCATCTGCTTCAGCTTACAACTCTTGGTCATTCGTTTTGCCATCTAACTTGTGGAACTCAGCCTTTTCACTAGGTTTGTTGGGTGTTACCGGTGGTAACGGAACAATCATGCAAGCCTCTGTTAAGGTGACACAACAAAACCCAGTTTTGAATAGCAAGGGGACTGTTGTCGGACAACAAACGGCAGACGATGTTAAGGTCAATGGGGCTAATTTAGCCGGTGACACACACTTTGCCGGTTCTTTGCAACAACAAACGATGACGGTTAACTACATCGATAAGGTGACAAATAAGCCAGTTTTGACTGCTACGACTGGTATTAAGGCTAACGTCGGTGACACGGTTGGTATCGATGGCTTGACTGACGCTAAGGCTTTGGCCAAGGCATCAAACATTTTGGGTGCCCCAACTCACTTAGCATCAGACATCAATCAAACTGGCAACATCTATGTTGAAACTGATGGCAAGACGTACAAGCTTGTTTCGGCTGATAGCCTAACAGTGTCAGGTGATTCATCAAAGAACGTTTTGAACCTATATTTCCAAGCACAAGAGACGACAACGATTAAGTACCAAAAGTACGCTAGTGGCTCATACTCTGATTTGAATGGTCAGACATTGCAAGGTGTTTCATTGAAGAACACTGATAAGACTGGTTTTAATGCAGATGCAATCGATTATTCTGACATCACTTTGTCAGTGCCAGGTTACACGACGTACTACATTGTTAACGGTACTTCAACGTACACGTTGCCAAAGAATTTTGATGCCAGTGTCAACACGATTACGGTTGTGTTCCAAGCAAACAAGCAAACTGTTAAGACACAAGTGACTGGTTTACCTGATTTGGCAAAGTACGCAACAACTAAGTCAACGTTGACGACATCAAATACTTACGAAACTGACAGCAAGTACAGCATTACCGATGCAGCTAAGGTATAAGTACCAGGTTACGATTTGGTTGTAACGGATGAAGCCGGCAATGTTGTTAAGAACTTTAGCGATTTGATCGTACCAACGACGGGAAAGACGTACACGTATACGTATACGGCCCGTACGGATACGACAGCTAAGGTTTATTTCACGTACCTTGATATGGATACTGGTTTGGTAAAGCCAATCGATAAGGATGCGGTTGGACTTGAGCGTGTTAACGGCCACCAAGTTTACACTGACAGTAAGGGTACGTACGTTCTAATTAACGGGGCAACGGATTCATTGATTGATCCAGCACCTTACGAAGCTGTTTCAGGTGGATTCACTTGGGATAACAAGGTGCCAACGGCGACGACATTTGCTGCTGACGGTTCATCATCAATTACGTTGAACTTTACTGAAAATGAAGTTATCGCCACACTTTACTACTATGTTGACCGTGGGGATGGTAAGCCAGTGCGTTTCGCACCTTTGGGAGTTGGAACAGCTAATACCTTCATTTATAAGGGTTACGCCAACACAAAGATGCCAACTGACCCAGCAAAGTTCGCTCAATTGTACCCACAAGTGCCTGGCTACGAGTTGACGGAAGCTTACACGCACGTTGCAAACCAAGAAGACATTATTACTGACGTCATGTTGTCAGACGGAACGGACTTGTTGGCAAAGGGCTTGGCTTCAACGGAAACGTTGAGTGCTGATAGTACCAAGAACAACGTGTTCGTGCTTTACCGTGCATTGCTACAAACGGCAACGATTCGTTACGTTGACCAAGACGGTAACTTGATTACAAATTTTGTTGACGCAAACGGTAAGACAATCAAGATGCCAACGACGGTAACAGGTGTTACGGGACAAGATTACGGACTAGGTAAGTTGGACGACGGTACCATTTTGAACGGTGGTAACGCTTCTTTGACTGGCGATGCTAAGTATCCGAAGATTACGCCTGGTTTGGCTGGTTATAACAACCCAGTTGTGACTGATACGGCTCAAACGGCTGGTAAGGTTCACGATGATAAGTTGGGTTACGATGTGCCACATTCTGTTTTGGTTAACAATGCAGGTACGTTTGGTGCGTCAAACAGCTCAATCATTACGGTAACGTACACGGCTGACACGCAAACTGCCAACGTTGTCTTCAAGGACCAAAACGGTAATGACGTTTTGGGAAAGACAGCAACGACAGTATCTGGTTACAGTAATACGGCCTTGGCTTCAAAGATTACATCTGACATGACGAAGGCCCCAGCTGGATACACGTTCGTATCTGTAAGTGGTGCAAAGACTGGCGACGGTTATGCGGCTGTTGACACGAACTTCGACAACGATAAGTCAGTTAATCAAACGGTTACGGTTATTTTCAAGGCTATTCAACAAACGGCTCGTGTGCACTATGTTGATGAAAATGGTCAAGAAATTAACGGCTTGCCAATCACGACTTTGACCGGTGCGACGGGTTCTAAGTACTCTGATGCTGCAATGTACGAGTCTAACGTTTACAACTACGTGAATGATACAGCTGGTAAGAAGGTGCCGGGTTACACGTTGCAAAAGGACGAGATGAAGGATGGCCTTGGTGCCGACGCTAACTTGATTACGCCTGATAGTGTCTTCAACGGTTCATCAAATGATTTGTACATCCTTTATACGGCTGACCCAGCTACTTTGATTGTGCGTTACTACGTATTAGATCCGGAAAACCCTGATAACTCATACTTGTTGACTGACCGTAAGGCACAATTTATGGCACCAAAGACGCAAGCTGTCGAAGGTGAAATTGACGATGCTACGGCTGGTAGCTCAATCACAGGTAAGACGGATGAGAAGGTTACGTTGACGACGTCAGGACCTTCATTTGCCGGTTATACGTTGGCAAGTGCCTACACGAACTTGTCAGGTTTGGCTGGAACAGCGGGTAATTACACGCTTCGTCCTGGTACGAACTACATCATGTACTACTTCACGGCGAACGACCAAACGGCAACGATCAACTATGTTGAGAAGGGCAACCGTGACAATGTCATTGATAAGCCAACGACGCAAACGGGTGCATCTAACTCACACATTAACATCGACCACAAGGTACCAGGTTGGACAGTCGTTGACGTAGACGTTGATGGTCAAATCATCGACGGAACAGATGCCTACTTTGACTCAAATACTTGGACCGGTGCAACTGACGATAAGCCACAAACGGTTTATGTTGAGTACACGCCAGATTTGCAGCAACAAGGTATCACGATTGGTGATTCAACTGATGTCATCATCACGCAAACATCACGTACCGGAACTGACTTCAAGCAAGCCGACTTGGCTAAGTATGCCAAGAAGGGTTACACGATGTACGTTGACGGTGTGAAGCAATCAGTACTTGATGCCGAATCAACTGATACAACCGATAATGCTTACCGTCCATTGTTGGATGATAAGGGTAACCAGGTTTACCAAACGGATGCTGACGGCAACTTCATTCTTGATGCATTGGGAAACAAGATTCCTGCAACTGAAACGGGAACTGTTGATTCAACTATCCAAATGCACCACATCACGTATGTTGCTGATCCTGCAACGGTCACGGTTAACTACTACCTGGATGGCACGAAGACGGCATTGCAAGCAACGGTTTCTGATAACCAATTGAAGACTGATGGCGCTTTGTCAACTAAGATTTTGAACGCTATTAAGAACACGGCAATCCCTGGTTACACGTTGGTAACTAAGGATGCTTTGACTGGAAATGTTAACGTTCTTGCTGATGGTAGCTATAGCGCAATTGCCGGCAACAACACGGTGACGTTCTACTACACAGCTGATACACAAAAGGCACCAGTTACATTTAATGTGACGAACCACACGAATGGTGCAGGCGAAATTGGTTCAGACGCACCTAAGGAAGTTACGGGTAAGACCGGTACTGCCATTAAGGATGGTACTGATTTTGCCAAGGTAATTAACTACAAGAAGGCTGGTTACACGTTCGAATCAGCTGTGATTAACGGCGTGACGTATGTGTCTCAAGCAGATGCGTTAAATGCCGTGCAAAATTTTGATGGAACGGCCAATGGCATTCAGATGAATTTCACGGCAGATGCTCAAAAGCTGGTGTTTAAGTTTAAAAATAACTTGTATACAACAGACACAACGCACCGATTGCTTGGAACATACGACGTTGAATCTGCATTGCAACCAGACATTATTGTTACTGGAACGACTAATGAAAAGATTGACTTAACTAGTGTTATTGGCAATTACTTGAAAAATGCGACTTTGCCTGCCAACTTGGCTAAAAAGTACATGGTGGATTCTGGTGTTACACAACCATCGCTATCATTCACTTTTGACGCGGATGATGCGGTGACACAAACAGAAAATATTTACTTGACTGGTCAAACAGTTGCGTACTCATTCATCATGTTGCCAACTGACTACACGAATGTTTTTGACGCCAATGGCAAGTTTGTCGGTGTTCAAGATGTAGCTAATGCTAATGGAATCGATAATACGTACAATGCGAAAACGGGTGTTGAAGTAAATCCAATTGGCTTTGGAAATGCGCACACAGCATTGATTACCAGCTATGGTAATTTTGGGCAAAATGGTGCCATCGTTGCGTATAGTTTGGCCGGGGGTGTTGATCCCTGGGGCACGATGATGACAATCCATGGAAAAGTTTCTAGTGTTACGAATGGCGTAGCGACTATTGTGGCGGATCCAGCACAAGGTTCAACGATATTGTTGAAGGTACCAGACCAAAACGGTAATATTACATCATTTAATTACAATGGTTTGACGAGTTTTAAGTACACATTGCAAGGCGACAATTTAAATAAGATTGCTGGCGATACAATTGATATCAAGAGTATTGGTTGGGATTTGTTTGCACGTGGCTATATTACTGGTCAAGCGCTAGCATTTGTTTCACAAGAAATGTTCAATCAGTAGTCTTCAGCTGGAGCGTACGATGCTGGTGCTTGGACATATGTGCGTACGACTTTGCCAGCTACTGTTTCTCCAGAAGATCAAACGAACTTGACTGGAAAGTCAGGTGAGTATGCTCGTACCCCTGATGGAGCAATCCAAGCAGGAAAGGCAACTGATGTGCCTGTTTTCGCAATTTATTACCCGGATTATTCATGCACTAAATTTTTAACCACAGCTAAATCAGTAAAATACGATAAATCACCTTGAAACTGCCAGTACCTTGGCACGGTTTCAGGGTGTTTTTTTCGATTGAGCGTTTTTTGAGAAAAATGGGCACACTAAAACCAGCCAGATTTTGCTATTTTTTTGAAAATCTACTTCGTTGTTTTATTGCCACAAAGCATTTAGTCGTTCCCAAGCTCGCCAGAACAGACCATCGAATTGTTCTTGGATGCGGCTATCTAACGTCAAGATCACCTTGCGGGCGTGCTTAGTGACACGTCCCCCGATTTTTAACAAACGGTCTCGAAAGGTGTTGATTGTCC
>NZ_PVSN01000074.1 GCF_004766315.1 Weissella confusa
ACGGTTCCAGTTAAAGCATCGGTCATGATAAGCGGATGGTAACCGACGTTCAAGTAGTGATAATTAAAACCAATTTTTTCTTGATGACCAAAGGTCTCAAAGTAGGTTGAATCCAAATCTAGCACCAGTTCAGTATTGGCTGATCTTTCATCAATTAAAGAGACAATACGACGATTTAATTCTTGTAGCTCATCAATGTCTTCGTTCGTGAGATGTGATAGAAATCTGGAAATAGTTGGTTGAGATGCCATGTTTTGCGCATAAACAAGTCGATGTTCGATATCTTGGGTCAAGTAATCTGCAACGTCGTCGTTGCGATAACCTTCGATAACTTGAATGAGCATTTGCAATAACAATTCTACCTTAGCATAGCGTGGATTTTTGCGATTATCGTTGAATTCAACGTTATTAAAGAGCCTGGAAATTACAGGCGAATTCAGAAAAATACTAAGCAGCACGTTGCCACCATCCGAGGTAATTGGTGCCCCATTGTCTGAAACTGCAACTAAATGGTTGCTAGGTAATACTTTTGGAGTCATAATTTTAGACGCTCCAATTTTTGAGTATTTGGTTTGTTTTCCACTAACAAAATATCATAAAAAAGAGCTCCTATGGTTTTCACCCAACGGGTGAAAGCGCAAAACCCGCTGAAACGGTATTAACTTGCTGTTTCAGCGGTTTTTTGTTTGTCTTGATGAATAATCCGGGTTTAAAATATCCCGTTATTTTCAATTAAGAGCACTCAGTCAGCCGTCCTTATTTTAAAATTACCCCTATTTTTTAATTAAGGATTCAAATAACAATTTAAAAATGGTCGCTAAGCACATTCTGCCTAGCGACCATTTTCTTTATCTTATCTATTACTTGTTAAAGTACGCCTTCAAAGCATCAACCTTATCCAAACGCTCCCATGGCAAGTCCAATTCAGGACGACCGAAGTGACCGTATGCAGCAGTTGCTTCGTAACGAGGCTTGCGCAAATCCAAGTCCTCGATAATTCCGGCTGGACGCAACTCGAACAAGTCACGGATTGCGGCTACCAATTCGTCATCAGAAACCTTACCCGTACCGAACGTGTTCACGTTAACTGAAACTGGCTTTGCCACACCGATAGCGTAGGCAACTTGGATTTCAACCTTTTCGGCCAAACCAGCTGCAACGATGTTCTTGGCGATGTGACGTGTTGCGTAGGCAGCTGAACGGTCAACCTTGGTTGCGTCCTTACCTGAGAAGGCACCACCACCGTGACGAGCGTATCCACCGTACGTATCAACGATAATCTTACGACCAGTCATACCGGCATCACCCTTAGGTCCTCCGATTACGAAGCGACCAGTTGGGTTGATGTAGTAACGCGTCTCGTCGTCAACCATGTCGGCTGGCAAAACTGGGCCGATGATGTACTTACGAACATCGGCACGCAATTGCTCCAATGAGATTGACTCACGGTGTTGCGTTGACAAAACGACAGCGTCGATACGGATTGGCTTGTCGTTTTCATCCAATTCAACCGTCACTTGTGCCTTGGCGTCAGGCAACAAGTATGACAACTCACCTGAACGGCGAACGTCAGCTTGCTTCTTAACCAACTTGTGAGACAAAACAACTGACAATGGCAAGTATTCGTCCGTTTCGTTCGTGGCGAAACCGAACATCAAACCTTGGTCACCGGCACCGATTTGGTCCAATGGATCAACGCCACCATCTTCACGGTGCTCAATAGCTGAGTCAACACCTTGCGCAATGTCAGGTGATTGCTCGTCCAACGTTACCCCAACGTGGATATCGTCAGCCAAGAAACCAGCTTCCTTGTCATCGTAACCGATGCGCTTCAATGTGTTACGAACAATTTCGTTAATGTTAACGTAGGCCGTCGTTGACATCTCACCGAAGACGTTAACGTAACCAGTCGTTACTGACGTTTCAATGGCCGTACGTGCTTGTGGATCTTCAGCCAAAACGGCGTCCAAAATGGCATCTGAGATTTGGTCTGAAACCTTATCTGGATGTCCTTCTGAAACTGATTCTGACGTGAACAAACGCTTTTCTGACATATAATCTAATCTCCTAAAATAAAAAAACTCTTGTGAAATTAAATAACCCCGACATACCACTCGTAGGCGGCATGTCGGGGTTCAGTCGATATGCGCCTATCTGCTAGAAAGTACCACATCGCCCGAAACGGGTAAGTTGGCGTCAGATCAAAGGGTCTAGTCCCTCCCTGAACTCTCGATAGGAAAGTCGAATTTATTTACTTTTTAATACTTAAATTACTATACGTGGTTTTGAACAATCACGCAAGCTAAAAAGTTAACTTATTTTTAGTTGCCCATTGCGCTGACGTCGCTGTCAGTTACTGTCACGTTGCCAAGGGCTTGTCGAACAGCATCAAGATTGTGCGTCGCCAACCAATTATCAACATCGATTGAGAAGTCGTGCGCACTATCCCCATTACCCGCGCTATAACGGCCAGTAATTTGGCTCACACCGCCATCCCCGGCCAATGAATATTGCACGCCGATACCATTTACGCCAACGCCAAGGTGCAAGCTTCCTTTACCAGATCCAACACCACCAACTGTTCCAGCCGTAATGCCGTTTACATCAGTGGCCGGCTTGTTATATCCCGCCATAACCACCTGAGCAATAATCTCAGCACGGTCAGTACGACTTAGGTCCGTTGCGACAACCCCAGGCGTGCTTCCTGAAAAGTCTGACGCCTTGGTTGAACTTGCTGAGCTGGCGCTTGATGAACTTGCGCTACTACTTGAAGAAGAAACCGCGCTCGAAGCTTGGCTTGAAGACGCCTTTGACACTGACTTAGCTGAAGATGCAACCTTGGCTGGTTCATCGTTAGTCTTAGGATGCGTCAACTTGTACGTCAGGGCGCCAGCCACAACGGCAACAACGACAGCCAACAACAAGAACAATGCTTGCTTGCCCTTGCCACTAGACTTCTTTGCAACAGCCTTCGGAGCTGACGCAACCGGTGCTTCTACCGGCGCCTCTTCAGGTTCAAAATTACGTGCAGCAGCTGCACGATATTCTTCACGGCGCGCAACGCGACCATGTTCTTGGCGGAATTTATCTTCCCATTCTTGACCAGTCATGGATTTCCCTCCTGCAAATTATAGATACTTCGCATCGAATTCAGGGTCCTGACTCGTCAAAATCTTCGGACCCTCTTCGGTAATTGCAATCACGTGCTCATATTGGGCTGACCATGAGCCATCCAACGTCGTCACCGTCCAACCGTCTTCTTCAGACGTTTCAACTTCCCACGTTCCCATGTTGACCATTGGCTCAATCGTAATGGTCATACCAGGCTTCAAACGCAGTCCGCGACCCGCAACACCATAGTGGAACACATTTGGATCTTCGTGCATCGTTGGTTGAATACCGTGACCAACATAATCACGGACATTACCATAGCCGTTTTCATCTTTAACAAAGGCATTGATTGCAGCCCCGATGTCACCCAAACGGTTACCAACTTGCGCTTGTTCAATGCCGATGTACATTGCTTCTTTGGCAACATCCATCAAGTGTTGGGCTTCAGGTGAGACTTCACCAACGGCATATGTCCAAGCTGAATCTGAATAATAACCATCCAATTCAACCACCGTATCAACGGTGACGATGTCGCCTTCCTTAAGGAAAAGTGCCTTACGTGGAAACGCGTGCGCAACCTCTTCATTCACTGAAACCGTCGTGGCGTATTCATAGCCTTCAAAACCGATTTGCGCAGCACGTCCACCGTGACTCTCGATGTATTGGCGACTGAATTCTTCAATCTCCCAGGTCGAAATGCCTGGCTTAATAATGTCACGTAGTCCTTGGTGCATACCGGCAATGATGGCCCCAGACTTACGCATTCCCTCGATCTCACGAGGTGACTTAATCGTAATCATAATAATCTCTCTTCACTAATCTTCTATTTTTATTCTACACGTACCACTTACAAAAAAGCCACGCAAACGCGTGGCTTTAAGAGTTTCTCAGTAAATAACCGTTGCCAGTTGTGACGTCAAAAATAGATCAACGTAAGCACGGTCCAACAACATCTTCGTATCATTCATTGACATGAATAGGAATTGCAAGTAACCACGTACCAATTCATCATCAGGCAAAGCTGACAACTTTGGCAAGCGCTCTGATAACTCTGGCGCTGACAAAATCATTTGCTCATTCGCACGCGCAATACGTGGAATGCTCTTGCGAATCGTTTCTGCCATTGAAGCAACCATCGCATCATCAATTTGAAGTGTAATACCCATTTCTATGTCCTCACTTAACTTTTGTCAGTAGTTATTATAACCAAAAAAGTTGCAATAACGATTTTTCAAGGGAAAGTCTTGAAATATTGCTTTTGTTTTTGCACCAACTGAGTAGAATAAGAACCAAACGGAGGGGATATTATGGCAATTCAAACAGCAATTTTTGCAGGCGGATGTTTCTGGTGCATGGTCGAGCCATTCGAAACCATGGCTGGCATTCAAAAGGTACGCTCAGGTTACACTGGCGGTTTCGTCGCCAACCCAACCTATGCACAAGTCGCATCACATCAAACTGGTCACACAGAAGCAGTTAAAATTTGGTTCGATGATGATGTTGTTTCATATGGCGATTTGGTTGAGCTATATTGGCAGCTCGCCGATCCAACGGATGCCATGGGCCAATTTGCTGACCGCGGTGACAGTTACCGCCCAGTGATTTTCGTGGCGAACGACGAACAACGTCAGATTGCTGAAGCATCAAAGCGCGCCTTGAATGACTCCGGTCGCTTCGACGCACCAATCGTTACAAGCATTGAAGACGCCCAGCCGTTCTACGATGCTGAAGAAGAGCATCAACAATTTTATAAGAAGAATCCTTTGCGCGAGTACATGATGATGGTGCCACGCAAAGCCTACCAAAAGAAATATTGGTCTGATAAGAAGTAATCAAAAGCCGGTCTCGTCTGCATTGACGAAACCGGCTTTATTTTTAATAAATCACATGGAAATTAGTTGGTTGGGCAATCTTAATATCTGGGTGACTCATAATGTAATCACCAATCAAATCAGCCGTTTCTTGTTGCACTTCACGAACCACCTTATCTAGTGAGAAGGATGCAAAATTGCCCGCACCACCTGCACGGTAGTTATTCATTGCAACTTCGTATTCGCCAGCCAAATCAATTGGTTCCCCATCAACAAGCACTTCAATCACGCGTTCACCTTCACGACGGCGCAAATCAAATGTGTAATCAATGCCACTCCAAACATCATAGTTATAGTGTTCAACCTTAGGCTCCAAAAACGCCGGGTTAACGGTTGGTTGACCGTTATCATCCAAAACAAAGTAGCGTGCATTCACTTCAAGCGCATCCACAATATCTTGTCCCGTCAACTTTTCGACAACTAGCGTATTTGGATAAATGTAATTCGTCATGATGTCACGCAACGTCACTTCATCAGCCAATCCCTTCACTTCGTTGTTAAACAACGCCGTATTAGCAATCGTCGTTTGTGTGGCATCCATTTGAACTTGGTTAACCAAGGCAATGAATGGGTGACTGTGCAAACGCGCTTCGAAGTGATCCGTCACTTGCATGTTGTGACCAACGTGACCGACCGCCGTATCAAGCCAGTGGTTTGTCGCAACGTGAACCGGCTCAACAACTGCCTTCACCGCATCGTTCTCAGGAAACACCGCTGTCGCAATCAATTGCGCATCACGGTTGGTAATTTGACGCTCGTCGTTCAATGTGAATGTCATCAAACCAACTTGGTCAGCGCGATAGCCAGGTTGCGTTGTCGCAACATGATTGATAACCGCTGCCAGCGTACGATGTTGGTGACCAGTCACGACAGCATCAACACCTGGCACTTGTAGCAATTGGTACCCTTGGTTTTCACCCGTCAAGCGTTCCAACGGTTCACCAGTCTCCAAATCTTCAGCAAAGCCACCGTGATAAGCCAATATCAACACATCCACTTGTGAACGCAATTCGTCAACATAACGCGTGGCTACTTCGACCGGGTCAGCAAATGTTAGCCCATGGATGTTAGCTGGCTGCTCCCAATTTGGCACGTACTTGGTAATCAAACCAACGACACCAACCTTCACCCCACCACGTTCAATAATCGTGTATGGACGACCGATAAACGGCTCACCACTTGTTTCATCAAGCACATTAGCATTCAACAACAAATCGTTTTGTCCTAAAACGCGTTCAAGATAATCACGACCATAATTAAATTCGTGATTACCCAAAATGCGCACGTCGTAACCCATCGTTTCAGCCAAGTCATCATACAAACTTACCGCTGATTGATCGACTTTCTCAATGTAATTCGTTAATGGTGACCCTTGAATAAAATCACCATTTTCAATTGTGATGATGACATCTTCTGGGGCAGCTTGTTCACGCAACGTTTCAATAACTGTCGCTGCGCGGGTCAAACCCAACCCATCATTTTGTAATGGTCGACGGAAATCATCAGCCCGAAAATAACCGTGGACATCAGAAGTCGAAATAATAGAAACTTGCATGTTTACTCCTTTAAACAGAGAAGGCCATCGAGTAATCGATGACCTTCTAACCTATTAGACTAGGCGCTTACGCAATTGACCTGACAAGAAGTCAATTACCGTCACCATGATGATGATTCCTAGCAAAATGATACCAACCTTTGGCCATTGACGCGTTTGCAAGGCAAAAATCAATGGCGCACCGATACCACCGGCACCAACCATACCCAAGATAGCCGCTGAACGAACCGCGATTTCAAATCGGTATAGTGTGTAATTCATAAATTCAGGCATAACTGCTGGCAACGTTGCCAACGTCAAACCATCAAGCGCTGATCCGCCAGCTGCCACGATGGCTTCGTTCGGTCCGCGGTCGATGTTTTCAACAGCTTCTGAGAACAACTTTCCCAACATACCAATTGAGTGAATCGAGACCCCCAATACACCAGCGTAGGCACCAGGACCAACCGCCTTGATGAACATGATGGCCATCACGATTTCTGGGAACACACGGATAACCGTCAAAATCACCTTACCCAACGTTGAACGTGGCGTGAAGAATCCCTTCTTTGTGCGGGCTGCCAAGAAGGCAAATGGTACTGACAAAATAGCTGATATGAACGTTCCCAAGAAGGCAATGGCCAGCGTTTCAACCAACGCTGTGATCAAGTCTTCGCCATCCCCTGTATAAACGTAAGACCAATCTGGATGGAACAATCCGGTGAAAATAGCCTTCGTAATCAATAGTGCTTGTGGCTTAACTGATGACATTGGAATCCCAGAAAAAGCCCAGGCAAACAATGCCACAACCAACACTGTAATAATCCAAGGACGATAACGGCGCCAAGGACTTTGCTTAACTACTTGCATTATGCCAACGCCTCCCGCAATCGATTTGAAATGCCGTCAACAATCACCACGACAACCAAGATGGCCAAGATAACCACGGCCGTGCGATCGTATCGGAACATTGAAAGTGTCTGACTCAAGAACAATCCAACACCACCAGCTCCCAAATATCCAAGCACCGTTGAGGCACGGACATTGATTTCCAATGTGTATAGGAAGTAACTCAAGAATTGGTTGAACACTTGTGGAATAACCGCAAACACAATCGTTTGCAAGCTGTTCGCACCGGCAGCCGTCAACGCTTCAATTGGTCCTTCATCGATTGTTTCAATTGCTTCATAGAACAACTTCGAAATCATACCAAAACTGAAAATCGTCAAAGCGCCGACACCGGCCATCGGACCGATACCAACGATCGCAACGAACAACGCTGCCAACAACAAGTCAGGCAAGGCACGCACCAAGTTCAAGAAGAAACGAACAATACCACGGACAATCGTGTTCTTCATCAAATTACGGGCTGCCAACAAACTGAACGGCACCGCAATAATCGTTCCCAACAAAGTTCCGACCAAAGCCATTTGAATGGTCTGTAGGATTGGTGTAATCACCGCCGTGACATATGACCAATCCGGATTCATCATCTTAATCAAGATATCCATGAATTGTTCCCAACTGAAGTCAGTTGAAACACCCGTCATGCGTCCTGATCCAAACAAAATTAATACAACTAGAAGCGTTGCCAGTAGACCCTTGACGTGCCATTTTTCGCTGAAACGCTGTTCAGGTAAACTTACATTCATCGTCTATTCTCCATCTGTTGCTTCAGCGTAAATACCGTCAAAGTCATTCTTGTTAACTTCTGCGATCGGCTTGTCATAAACAAGTTGACCAGCACGCAAACCAATGATGCGCGTTGCGTATTCCATTGCAAGTGGCACACTGTGCAAGTTAACAACCACTGTCATGCCCATTTCCGTGTTCAAACGCTTCAAGTCATCCATAACCATCTTGGTTGTTTTTGGATCAAGTGATGCGATTGGTTCGTCGGCCAAGACAACCGTTGGTGATTGCATCATGGCACGTGCAATGGCAACACGTTGTTGTTGTCCACCTGACAACTCGTCCGCACGCGTGTAGTACTTGTCGAGCATGTTAACCTTATCCAAGTTCTCGGCTGCTTTCGCCTTATCTTCCTTAGAGAATAGACCAAACGTACTCTTGAACGTTGAGTAGTAACCCACGCGTCCGGCCAATACGTTACGCGCAACTGATGCACGCTTTACCAAGTTAAAGTTTTGGAAAATCATGGCGATGTTACGACGCAATTCGCGAAGCTTACGTCCCTTCGCAACCGTGATATCTTCACCATCAATCAAGATTTCACCTGACGTCACATCGTGTAGTCGGTTGATAGCACGCAACAACGTACTCTTACCGGCTCCTGAAAGACCAACAATCACAACGAACTCACCTGAAGCGATGTCCAAGTTAATGTTATCCAAACCAACCGTCCCGTTCGGATAAATCTTTGAAACGTTGTTAACTTTAATCGTGCCTTTTTTGGCTGTCATAATAACTCTCCACTCTTGTTTAACCTTGTTAACCAAATCCAGCGAAATCTGCTGAACCGTTTTACATGATATGTACGAAGAAAGGACCTCACTGGGCAATGCCAGTAAAGCCCGTTCTTCTCGTTTTATTTAGAAATCAAGCTTACTTGATGTCTTCAATTTGCTTTTGGTAGTCGCGCACGATGTCAAAGTTTGAATCCTTTGACTTCGCAACACCGGCCCAGCTGTAGACATCGTTCAAAACCTTCTTACCCTCAGCCGTCTTTGATACCTTGATCATGGCGTTTTGGATAGCCTTTGAATCCTTAGCTGAGATACCCTTACGCAAAGCAATTGTATCGTTAGGAATCTTTGACGTGTACATCAAAGCACGCGTTTGCTTGAAGACATCTGGGTTGTCCTTCTTAACAACGTTACGGGCATCATCGAAGATAAATGCTGCGTCCGTGTCGCCGTTCAAGACTGACAAAACACCTTGGTCGTGACCCTTAACCGTAACTAGGTCAGAGTTCTTTACAACGTTCATACCCTTCTTCTTCAAGTCAACGACTGGGAACATGTAACCCGCGTCTGAAGTCGTATCTTGAACGGCAATCTTCTTACCCTTCAAGTACTTAACTGACTTGATCTTTGAATCCTTCTTTACCAAGACAATCGCGCGGTAGTAATCAACAAGCTTGTCCGTGTTTGAACCGTCGCCCTTCTTGTCGTTAATACCGTAACGCTCTGATTGCAAGATAACCTTGGCACCGTATTACTCGTGTGCGTGTACGTATGGGTCAGGTGGCAAGAATCCCATATCCACCTTCTTTGAACCCATCGCCTCAACAACCGTGTTGTAGTCAGTTGAGATAGTTACGTGCACTGGAATCCCCAATTGCTTCTTTAGCAACTTTTCCAATGGCTTAGCCTTCGCTTGAATCGTGTCAGCTTGTGATGATGGAACGAATTGGACGTTCAACTCCTTCAAGCTAACCTTCTTTGATGCGGCATCAACTGATGCAGCAGGCAATGCGGTAACAAGTGTTGATGCTGCAATCGTAAGTGCAGCCCCTGCAACAAGCTTTTTAAACATGTCCCTCTATACTCCTTAATGTATGTCCCCTTAAAGGTTGAATTAAGGATAACACCGAACTTTCTTCATGACAATATGCATTTTGTTCATATTTATAGTTAAACCTTTTAAAAAAATATATGTATTGACTACTAATGTTCGGTAAGTAGAATGTCGATTTATTTATCCGTAAATTGGGACTTCAGTCGTGCTGCAAAGCTTATTCGCAGACTCTTTGTATCATACATATGCAATGTTACTTATTTTTAATTAGTCGTTAAAAAGCAGTTATTCGTATGTCGAATATTCCGCTTTATAATTCAAAACATGAAAGGGGTTACATTATGAAAAAATCATGTCGACGCTTCACTAAGCGTACACTTATCACTCTAGCAGCTTTAACTGCTGTTTCTACTGTCGGATTTGCAGCTTTGCAGCTACCTAATATCTCGAATTTCAACGGTAACCAAGCTGTAAATGATATATCCGACCTTACAAAAACCTTGGCTACTACAGCCAACACACTGGGGGACACTGCAAGCAGCCTCCAAGGCGAGAAACAAGAACACGCCAATGACAATAAAGCTGCTACCGATGCCGTTATTAAAGCGAACACACAAATTGCGAACGCCAACTCTTACGCATCAAACGTTAGAACAGCTGTTTCTGAAGCTGATACTGCAAAGAACAACGCAAGTAGCGCTATCGCACATGCTGAAAGCGCAATAAGTTCTACCGCACAACCTACCACTACAACTTCTAAAGTTAACTAATAGCCATGATGAAAAGGCGGATATCAGCGATTATCGTGACTGCAGTCATCACACTGATTGCGACAACGACTATATTTGCTAGTGCTTATTACAGAATTCTGACCTTCAACGGCGATATAAATGACGCCAACCGCATTCGCGATTTAACAGCGACCATGACCGCTCAAACTGAACAGCTGAACAAGACGGTCGCTGCCCTGCAATCTGCTGAAGGTAGCTCTGATTTATATGCTGTATATTTCAACAGCATGCCACAATACGGTTCGTACACACCAATTGCAACGCCACCATTTCAAAATGTTAGGCAAATCTATTGGTCCAGTAGTTATAATAAGTTGGTTTCAAGCAATGGTAACCAAACATTTATTTGGTACGGTAACGTTTGGTTACCGGTTACTAATGACACCAACGGTAAGGTTACTGGCACTAATATGTCTGTATCAGATGCTATGAATCTTCTAAAGCAAAATTATTATACAGATCATTTAACTAACATAGGACGAAATGGCGCCACCACTCCAGGTGCAACCGTTCCTGTTGATTTCCAGAGCCAAACTTATTATGTAACTCTCTCAAACGTCCATTGGGACACTAACGCCAACACGTTAGTGGCAATCGCCGTTTGGCGTAATCCCATACCAGCTTCAGTGAAGTATGAAATGACACCATATAGCGGAAAATGGGTAACTAATTTTTAAACCAAAAGACGCCGATCAGGTCTATCCAACCTGGTCGGCGTCTTTGTTTAGAATGTCAAAATCGTACGTCCCTTATGCGTATGTGCCGCAAACGCATCAAGTACATCTGGCAACTTTTCGAAAGGCACTTGTTCAACTGGCAACTCATGCATCACATGCCAATCAGTTGCAAAACGTTGCCACAATAATTGGCGCGTTGGCATATCAGCCGCCACTGAATCGACGCCTAAGATGCTAACGCCACGCAAAATCAGCGGGAACACTGACGTTGGCAAATCAACGCCACCGGCATTACCCGTCATGGCGATTGCACCATTGTAGTGCAGCATAGCAATCAACTTAGCTGCTAACTCACCACCAACCGTATCGATGACATAATCATACGTTTGCGACAAAAGCGGCTTATTCGGTAATGCCAAAACACCATCGGCTGTCGTCTCATCTTCACTACCGCGGTGCACAATCGGCGTCACATTTTGGTAGCCGCTAGCTTGCAACAGCGCTAGTGCCACGCTACCAACACCACCGGCTGCCCCGGTAACCGCAATCTTGGGTTGATCAGCAACGCGCATCCCCAACCCTTCCAACTTCACAATAGCCAAACCAGCTGTAAAACCAGCCGTTCCAATTGCCATAGCATCTTGCAGAGAAAGACCATCCGGCAACTTCACCGCCCACTCTGCTGGCACTTGCACTTGCGTCGCAAAACCACCATCGTGACGAACGCCTAAGTCATAGCCAGTTACTAGTACTTCATCCCCAACTGCAAATAACCCTGATTTTGATGCTACTACCGTCCCACTAACATCGATTCCCGGCACCATTGGATATTGGCGAATCACGCCACCCTTGGGCAAACTCGCCAAGTAGTCTTTGTAGTTCACACTCGAAAAAGCCGTTTGAATTTGTATCTCCCCAGCTGATAGTTCAGGCAATTCGTGTTCGACAAAATCGCCTTGCACAACGCCTTTGGTATCAGTCATCACATATGCTGTTACTGTCATCTCGTTATCCCCCAAAACCTGTTTCTTCCAATATATAATGAATAAACAAAAGCCACTGTCGCAAAACCGGCAGTGGCTTGATTCACTAATTTTGTTTACGGAAGCGGGCCGCAATAGCTGCCTCATCCGGGTGATAGTAGTGATAACGAGAAACTGGTAAATAAGCTTCATCCCCACCAATTTCAATCTGTTCACCTTCATACACCGGCTTACCGTCATGAATACGTAAATTCATCGTCGCCTTTTTCGTCCCAAACGAATCGAGCGTCTTCATTTCTTCCAGCTTATCCGCAAAAATCAACAATGCCTCAGACCCCGGGAAAAGGTGATTTGAGAAATCATTTTTCAAACCGAACGCCATCACCGGAATGTCCAAATCATCCACGATGTGCGCTAATTGCATGACTTGTTCACGCGTCATAAATTGCGCTTCATCAATCAACACAATCGCTGGTTGTTCACTTTGACGCGCCACCATTTCGAAAAGGTTGTCCGTCGTATGAATAATACCAGCGTCTTGCTTAAGGCCAATGCGCGATGAAATTTCACCGACATTCGTGCGGTCATCCAATGCTGAAGTTAGGAGCATCGGCTTACGTCCCTGCACCTCATAATTATGGGCCACCTTCAGAATTTCAATCGACTTTCCCGAAGCCATCGTGCCGTATACAAACGTTAATTGCGTCATAGCGTCCAACCTTTCACTCTCAATGATGCTGTGTCTTCATTAAGTGTACTAGATTAGTCAACTAGCCTATTGCGCTTGTTCTACCGTATCAGTTGATGCTGCCATCGTCGGCACGCCAATCGCAACAGCTTCTGCATCAGAAATCTTACCAGCGTACAAGTTACCTGTTTCCGCTTCATCCAAATTCAATGAACGACGTAGGACATTCGTCGCACGTTGTTCTTCTTGCCGTGACACAACTTCTGTAGATCCCGATGCCAAGTTGTATCCCTGCCCTTGAATATAATCTGACTTGATATTCTTGGTGGCATTTAAATACTTCGTGCCAATCGTTGTCATATCGCCAAACGTCAAATCAGTCTTCACTGATTTAGATAGTGATGTCATGAAGCCATCCGTCAACAACGATGCGGGATTGGCCTTAGCCTTATCAACAACCGCTTCCAGCACCAACCGTTGACGTTGTTGACGGCCATAATCACCGCGTGGATCATCGTAACGCATCCGTGAGAAAGCCAATGCTGCCTTACCATCCATCTTGGTATACGTCTTCGTCTTACCATCTTCACCAGTGTGCGTAAATGTACTGCTGTTCTTTACGAAACTGTACAGATTTCCAGGCGTTGCATGCGCAGTATCTGGATTAAAGTCAAACGTGAGCGGTGATTTAACTTTCACGCCACCAATTTCATCAACAACTTGCTCCAAACCGCCCATGTTAACGAGTGCGTAATAGTCAATCGGAATATTCAACCAATCTTGCACCGTTTCAATTGCGGTCTTGGCTGATCCCAATTCATACGCAGCATTAATCTTTTGTGGGAACGTATCTTCATACCCAGGCACAGCAACCAAAGTATCACGCGGAATCGACATAATCGTCGTTTCCTCTTTTTGCGGATTAATCGTCATAATCATCATTGAATCCGTGCGTCCCTTGTCATCACGACCGAGTTCACCCGTATCAGTCCCCATCAACAAAACGGAAATTGGCTTACCATCTCGAATTGCTGCGGATACATCACGTGACTTTTTCATACCAGCATCTTGATAAGTCTTGTCGACCACCGTCTTTGCACGCATCGACGTAAAGCCCACAACACCGACCAACGCCAACAACGTCACGACGACCCCCGCACCGATTAAACGTCCCCAGCGCACACCATGGCACTTTCTAACACGTGATTGTTCACTTTCATTTCGCTCTGTCATGTTCACTAAACTCCTCTACTTAAACTAATATAGGCTTAAGCATACGGAGTAGTTGTATCTAACTTGTATCGCAAAAGAAAAAGCTCGCAATTTTGCGAGCTTCCTTCTAAACAAGTGTGATTACTAAACTGGCATTTGATTTTGCTAGTCGATAATTAATGCCTGATACAAATTGTTGACTTATTTCACCATCAGCCAGGCTTTCCTGATGACGCAACGTCACGTTAATGTTGTTGCGCCAATTTTGCGCAATCGTTTGCAACGGCAAATCAATACTGTCACCGAACCATTGCAGATTCAAAATTAAATTGTTGCTGGGTACAAATTCAAAATCGATCTCATTTGTTTTACTCATCGCACTAACATAATAAGTTGTCACAACCTCACCATTGGTTGAGTGATACACCCGTTTTTCAACATCAAGTATCTGTAAATCATTAGGAATGTCGCCGACAACTGGTGCCAGTATTTTCTTTAAATCAACCCCGCCTGCTTCGTCGACGTCACTTTTAAATTTAATCGGATTGGCGTATTCAGTCACAGCGGTCAAGGCCTCAGCGTTGCTTAGTGGCATTTGCTGCTTATTGGGCAAACTATATGCCGTCTGATGTGGTGCCTGCTGACTATAATGATTATCTTGCCAGTGCACAAATAGTTGGAGCATGCCAATTACTAGGAAGAAAAAGAGAATCGCCAAGCCGAGCACAAGCCAATTTTGCTTTTGTTTCATCGTTCAATATCTTGCGCCGGCACCTGAATGCTGACGGTCACTCCTTCCCCAGAATTATTCTTTAAGGCTACACGCCACCCTAAAGCTGTACTGATTCTTTTGACAATCGACAACCCTAAGCCAAGATGGTCATCTTCACCAAGCTCACTATCTGTCACGAACGGTTCAAACACATCATCAACGGCTTGTTCATCTAATCCATGACCATTGTCAGTTATCGTAATTGTCAGTCCCGTTTCATCCAAGTCTTCTGCCACCGTAATTCGACCACCTTGTTGCGGTAATGCTTTGACGACATTATCCAACAGATTGACCAGCATTTCTGAAACCAAGCCCATATCTGTATGCAAACGATAGTCGGCCTGATGTGCATACTCAAATTGGAACCCGTGAGCTGTTTGTTGTCGAATGCCAAGTGCAATATCTGTCACCTTTTCGTGCAACATCTGACTACTTATAGTTTCACGCTGCAAGGTCACGTGATCATATTGAATCAACTGACTGATACGGCTACCAAGCTGCTTTAATCGCGTACTTTCATCCACAATATAACGCACCGCCTCTTGCTTCACCTCTTCAGTGACATTCGATTCAGCGATAAGCTCGGCATACCCCAAAATAATCGTCAGCGGCGTATTAATTTCGTGAGTCAAATGACTCGCAAACTCTTTTTGAAACGCCGCATTTTCACGTTCAGATGCCACCATTGCCTGAATTTGATGTGCCATCTGATTAAAATCATTTACCAATTCTGTCAATTCATCATGACGCATCGGCTTCAAGGGCTGATATCCCATCGGATCTGTCTGAAACGACTGACTGGCCTGACGCAATTGATGGACTGGCACCAAGATTTGCTTCGTTAAGATATAAATAATTGCCGTCGATACTAAGAACAACACCAACAAGTTAACCTGCACATCACGAAGCAATCGCTTTTGCGCTACATAGACCGAATTCAAATCCGTAAACGTGCTAATGTAATACGTCTTACGCAACAGTTGCACCTTGATTGTCGCCACGACATACTTTTGATTACCATCTAACAAATATTGAATCTGTTGTTTATCACTATCTAGCAAATTCAAACGGTCAGCTTGCTTAACTGCCATGTCCTCGTGGTAAATCAGCTTTTGCTTCGCATCCCAAATCAACACATTATCTTGCGTTGTGCCGACGAACTTAATGACTTGCCCTTCTTTAATACCTTTATCTTGTTGATAGTCCAGCTGTTGCACTTGTCGCGCCGTCTGCTTATTAAGAACCGCAGCACTTGATTCCTTTTCCTGCAGACCACTTTCAAAACTGCGATGCAATACCAACACACTATTGATCGATAGTGACGCCACCAAAATGACAATGAAAGCAATGAACAATTTAATCGAAATTTTCATAGCGTCTCCATTCGATAGCCAACGCGGAACACCGTCGTAATCCGGTCAGCTAGGCCCAGCTTTTTACGTAGTCGTTGCACATGCAAATCGACAGTTCGGGTATCCACCATGTCATCCGCAAAATCCCAGATGTTTTCATAAAGTGTTTCACGCGCTAAAGTGACCCCTTGGTTGCGCACGAAATAAACCAACAGTTCAAATTCCTTATTCGTTAAATCCACCAACTCACCATCCCGACGAACCGTTTGTTGGGTGACATCAATTACCAAATTATCATACTTAATGATTTCATCGGCATGGCCATACACGCGACGCATGACCGCTTCAACCCGACTCTTCAGTACTTCCAGGTGGAATGGCTTTGTGATGTAATCATCCACTCCCAGTTGCAGACCCTGCACAACATCCGCTACCTCAGTTTTAGCTGTCAAAAAGATGACTGGTATTTCCTTATCTGTGATATACGGCAAAACGTCATAACCACTCATCTTAGGCAACGTGATATCCAATAACACTAGATCAATCTTTGTCGATTGCAGGCTTACAACGGCATCTTCACCAGTGAACGCTTGTACGATATCATACGTATTCATCAAACTCATTTTGACAAGCTGGTTAATTCGCACACTGTCGTCGACTATTAGAATTGTTCGCTTCATGACAACTGCCTTCCTTCACTAATTCGTAATGACAGTCTATCATACCTCACGTTTGTATCTCAGTTGTATCTCACGCAAAGAAAAAGCGCTCGATTTCTCGAACGCTCGTTGTCTCTTTTAGAAGAACAATCCAATTGTGTAGTGAATAGCGATCGTTAGTAAGCCGATGACCACATTACGCTTAACTGCTCGGCTAGCAAAGCCCTTCCCAATCAACGCACTCAAGTAACCTGTGAGTGCCACCGCTACTGTCGTCGCTAGAATAGTTGCCCAGAATTGCCAACGAATTGGGGCAAAATACAATGCTAGCAATGGGAACGCCCCACCAATCGCCGCACAGAATAATGATGAAAACGCGGCTGCCCAAGGACTGACATAGTGACCCAATTGCACATTATATTTCGTTGATAGAATCGTTTCCAAAGGCGACTTAGCCATCAATTCAGTAGCGATTTCTCCAGCCGTCGCTTCAGAAACCCCACGGTCTAGATAGAATTGACGAATGTCTGTCGCCACACCATCTGGATCAACACGCAAACGTTGTGTCTCAAGGTCAACGACGACCTTTTCCGCGTCCGCTTGTGAGCTAACTGATGCATACTCACCAGATGCCATCGACAAGGCACAGGCCAACAAGTCAGCCAAACCAGCAATCAAAATCGTGAACTGATTGGTCGTGGCAGCGCCAACCGAAAATAGAACACCAACAACTGTTAGAATTCCGTCATTTGAACCGAGCACACCGGCACGAATGGCGTTCAAACGCTCTTCCATCGTTTGATGTGTCTTAACTTTTTTCATAGTTGCACGCTCCTCCTATCGACCAATCAACGTTCCAATGTAGAACGTCACAATCATTGTGAACACACCAGCGACGACATTGCGTAGCGTCGCTTTCTTCTCATTTGCCCCCGACAAGTGGGCCGCTGAATAACCCGTAATCGCCAATGCAATCAAAACGGCCACTCCAGTTGCAGCAACACGAATACGTGGTGGTAATAAGGTGATAGCCAGCATTGGCAATAATGAGCCCAGTGGAAATGACACCATCGAAGCAATCGCTGCTCCGACAGCTGACATCTCGTGGTGCAACGTAAAGCCATAACGCTCACGAACCGTCGTTCCAAGCGGATCCTTCGCCATCATTTCTTGTGTCGCCTTGTTTGCTAGGCGTTCAGAAATACCTTGCGCCTCATACTTCTTTTGTACGAACGCAAACTCGTCATCATAACGGTTATTCAATGCATCATTCTGCACCGCTTCCGCCTTAATTTGTGCGTCATTTTGCGAGTGTACCGAAACATATTCTCCCATCGCCATTGAAACCGTACCGGCTAGCGCTCCAGCGAAACCGGCAATAAAAATAGCGAATGAATTCGTCGTTGCACCGGCCACACCAATAACAATCCCGGAAACCGACAAAATCCCATCATTCGCACCCATCACGGACGCACGAATCAAATTATTTCGTTGTGCTAATGTTTGTTTATCCTTTGCCATCTTATTCACTTTCTACTTTTTAAAACTAAAAAGCGCCTTTGATTATGTATCACACACAACCAAAAGCGCTTAACCTTGCCTAACGACGGGCAATCAATGATGAAATCTTAGCGTGTCGCGCAATGTACACTGCTTGTGATCCCAATGATGGCCACATACCTTGCTTTGAGTGCGCGCCGACAATCAGTAGGTCAGCCTTAATTTCAGGTGCCAACTCCATTGCGAGTACTTCACCAGCTTTAGCACCATCGGCCAAAACCGTCTCGACATCAGTCACACCTTGGGCAACAGCGTATGCCTTATACGTTTGCAAGTTTTTTTCTAAATCTTCACGACGCTTATTCACAGCTGACAAGCTCAAGACATCTGTTGTTGAAAGATCCCCAAGTTCCAACACAGTTGCAATCGTCAACTTCGCTTGATCTTCTAGCGCCTGGTGGACAGCACTTGCTAATGCAACTTGTCCTTGTTCTGATTCATCAACCCCAACCAAAACGTGTTGGTAGGCTGTTTGAATATCTGATAGTTCCAAAGCCATTTCATTATCCCCCGAAAATTAAAGTAACTTGCCCACAATTTGAATTACCAATTGAATGTTCAAACCAGTCAACAACAAGAAGACCAACCAGGCAACAATCGTCATCCACTTTGAAATGATGAACTCTTCACCCATAATCTTCTTTGAACTCGTCATCCAAATGAGCGGTGCCATTGCAAATGGCAAAGCAACTGACAAGAAGACTTGTGAGTACACAAGCAATTGATCAAGCTTATCTTCAGCACCACCGTAAATCAATGTAAAGGCGACAACTGGAATCAACGCCAATCCACGCGTAATCACACGACGTAGCCACATTGGCACGCGCAAGTGCAAGAATCCAGCCATGATAATTTCACCGGTTAACGTACCCGTAATGGTAGAGTTTTGACCTGAAGCCAACAACGCAACGGCAAACAACGTTGAAAGAACTGGCGATGCAATCGCCCCCGCAATCGTCTTGTCACCCAAAGCGTTATACATTTGTCCGAATGTTCCAACTGAATCTGCGTGGCCAAAGAACATCGCAGCCCCCAAAATCAACAACATTGAGTTAATAACAAAAGCCATTGAAAGTTGGATGTTTGAATCCCAAGCCATAAAGCGAACAGATTCCTTCAATTCTTCCTTGTTCTCGCGGTTAACCTTACGCGTTTGGGCGATAGATGAGTGCAAATACAAGTTGTGCGGCATAACCGTCGCACCAATAATACCCAGCGTCATAACCAGTGGTGAATCCGCCCCTGCCACACCGTGTGTGTTAACAACTTGAATCTTTGGCAAGTAACCACCAAACATCGCTGCAATATCAGGACGAGATAGGACAACAAGATACAAGAATACAAACAAGATTGTCATAATCAACGTAATAACAATCGCTTCAATCTTTCGGAACCCAAAACGCATCAACAACAATAGCAACAAAACATCAAATGCCGTTGTTAAGACAGATACAATCATTGACCAACCGAACAACAAATGGAGCGCGATGGCGCCACCGATTACTTCGGCGATATCAGTGGCCATCAATGCCAACTCCGTAATGATCCATAGCGCAATACCGCCACCCTTGCTGGTGCGGTTTCGTGTTACTTGCGCCAAGTCTTCACCAGTGACCATTCCCATCTTTCCAGCCATATACTGAAGCATCATGGCAATCAATGATGAAATCAACACAATTGACAGTAGCAAGTAGTGATATGTTGCACCACCTGTTACTGACGTTACCCAATTACCGGGATCCATGTAACCAACCGCCACCAAGGCACCTGGTCCTGAAAACGCCCAGAGCTTACGCAAAAAAGAACCGTTCTTTGGCGGCACAATTGACCCGTTAACTTCTGCCAAGCTGGCATCGTCTGCGGCGTTTTGAATCAACCCGTTCTTACCGTTTGTCACACTTTCCATGACAAAACCTCCAAATTATAAACTTGGATTGCGGTCTCAGTACTATTCAGTTTTACGCTTATCGCTAAATATTTAGTGGTATTCGTATGCTAAATGCTAAATAAAAGTCATAAAGAATTTCGTCCAACTTGGCTGTTGAAAGCTTATGACAATAATTTAACCGAGCCACTACAACCCATCTCCTACAATTTAGCATTGTTTTCAAGTAATAAGAAAAACCTCCTCTAAAAAAGACAAGGAATCATAATGAGTAAACAAATAAATACCATTATCAAAAGTAAGCCTATTTTTACGGAAGCCTCGGCGCTAAAAATGACAATACGTACCGCTGTGAGAATGCAAATCGCTTGCATTCTCACAGCAGAGAGCGTTTACTAATATCATATTAGTAAAAATACGTTGAAATACGATTCAGAATTTATTTCATGTAATTCAACAGAAAAAGGAGAACCACCAATTTGACGGACAATAACCAATTACCCCAACCAGACAATGCCCTTCTACAAGCAATTCAAATGGCGTTCGAAATTCCTGGCGTTAAGGTCGACAGGAAAACATTCCTAATAGCAAAATTTAACATGACTACTGATCAAGTAAACAATGGTGGACCTCAAGATTATTTTCAAAAGGAAAAAATAGACAAGATCGCTGAAAACAGTATCAATTTCAATGTATTTTCATCTACTGCCCTCTCAACCGCTGCGGATTACCTGGAGGATTTGCCATGGCTGCAACAATTCCAGCCTATATCGCTCAGAATATGGGATTTAGTTTAAGGTTGGCCCAAGAATTGGCATATATTTATGGATACAAGGACATCTTTAACAGTAACGGCGATTTAACTGAAGAAGGACAAACACAACTAATTTTATCTTTGGGAATCATGTTTGGGGTTCAAGGCGCTGGCGCTGTCTTGCGAGTAATGGCTCAAAATGCCGCTAAGTATGTTTCAAAAAAGATACTAACCTCTGCCCTCACCAAAACGTGGTGGTATCCATTGCTGAAAGAAATCTCAAAAGTCGTTGCAACGAAAACTTTAACTAAGAAAGGTTTAGCAGGTATCGCCGAAAAAGCAGTTCCATTAGTAGGTGGTTTAGTGAGCGGTTTGGTAACATTCGCTTCTATGGCTCCAGCCGCCGAACAATTAAAAACCGAGCTTGCCAAAGGACTACATTATACACAGGATATTTTTGACGCTGACTTTAAAGAAATATCAAAAATGACCGATCAAACTGATACACCTTCAGAAACAGACCTGGACAACGATGAATCAGCAGATTAATAGTTTTCCATATATGTAGTTACACCATTAACAATCAAGTACAGAAAATAATTCCCGTACGCAAAACTAGAGAACAAAGAAACCTTATCTCCATTTGATAAGGTTTTTTCATATAAAAATGCAAAAGAAAAGACGTTCGATTTCTCGAACGTCTTACTTGTAACCCGAAGGTCTTTAGATTATGCCGTCGGTGGGGGTCGAACCCACACTCCCTTGCGGGAACTGGATTTTGAGTCCAGCGCGTCTGCCTATTCCGCCACAACGGCATGATTATTATTAGATAAGACCTGAGGCCTGCTTGGAAACCCGGAGATTTCCGATGCCGTCGGTGGGGGTCGAACCCACACTCCCTTGCGGGAACTGGATTTTGAGTCCAGCGCGTCTGCCTATTCCGCCACAACGGCATATCTAATATTAATCGGATGATAGAAAGTTCAAAACTTTCAAGGGCGGTAGATGGGAATCGAACCCACGCATGTCGGTACCACAAACCGATGTGTTAACCACTTCACCACTACCGCCATTATCTATCAAGCAGGGGTAGAGGGAATCGAACCCCCACCAACGGTTTTGGAGACCGTCGTTCTACCGTTAAACTATACCCCTATAATGGAATGTATTATTAAATTCCAATGGCGCGGGAGGGAATCGAACCCCCGACACTACGAGCTTCAATCGTATGCTCTACCAACTGAGCTACCGAGCCATTTAAACGGTCACAACGGGATTCGAACCCGTGATCTTTCGCGTGACAGGCGAACGTCCTAACCAACTAGACCATGCGACCAATGGACGTTACAGGGATCGAACCTGTGACCCCCTGCTTGTAAGGCAGGTGCTCTCCCAGCTGAGCTAAACGTCCATTATGTTTTGTGCTTTGCGATGTCCCTCGCTCAACAACAAAAATTATTATACATACCTTCTGAACACTTTGCAACCCCTTTTTTAAAATAAAAAGCACACAATGCATTTTCATTGTGTGCTTTTCGTATGAAACGTTGATATATCAACGTTTATTATTGTTCATCTTCCTTCTTTTTTGTTGGCAAGAAGAACCATCCAAGGAACATACTGAACAACAAAACAGTTGCAAGTGTAAATGGTTGAAAGTTCCAATCACCACTAAATCGACCAGCTAGATAGTCTGGACGATCCCAGAATCCACTACGAGCATCATTAGTCTTCGTTTCATCATCCGACTTAATAATGCGGTCTTGGATGCGAGCACCACGGGTTGCCTTACCTTCAGCCAACAAACGTTGACCAACATAAGCTGCAACACCTTGGACTGGTGCTTGCGTTGGCAATTGCTCACCAACTTGAGTTGCCACCGCTTCAGTCGCTTGTGCAATACCTGATACTTGGGTTGGCAATACAACCGTCTCAGTAACCGTGTATGGCAACATCGCTGTTTGTGGTACTGATTGACCACTACCCAGCGCTTGAACGATTGTCGCCGTCGTTGAAAGACCATTAGCAATATCCTGTGCTTCACGCAAAAGTTGTTCTGCACGTTGCGTTGCTTGGTTACCAACAACTTGGTCAACACCAATTTGGTTCGTTGCTGCGTCGATTTGAGCTGGCGTTTCCGCTGTCTCAATTGCTACCAACTGAGCACGAGCATCTTCAAGGGCTGATTGCACCTTGTTCAATTGATCCTTGGCTTCAGCCAACTTGTCAGCAAGTTCTTGATTACCAGGATGGTTGTTAACCAAATCTTGCAATTGATCCACAATATCTTGAACACGAGAAGCATCATCACGCAACTCGTTAATCTTGTCGCGAACAGCATCTTCTGCTTCTGACTTGGCATCTGCCATATCATCAGCAACCGCCTTCTTAGCGTCAGCGACATCCTTATCTGCCGCCTTAACCGCATCGGTTGCCTTTTCACCAGCTTCTTGGGCGACATCATTGATTGCCTTAGCATCATCAGCTGTCTTAGCTTGGTTAACATCGATTAATTGATCAACAATCGTGTCCTTGGCATCCTTTGCGTCAGCCAATTGTTGCTTGGCATCATCCAACGCCTGTTGAACCTCAGGTGTATTTGGATGATCCTTCGCCAATTGCGTCAACTCATCAATATCCTTCTGAATTTGCTTGATTTCATCATCAACACGGTCCAATTGTTGTTGGATCGCATCCTTGGCCGCTTCCTTAGCATCAGCCAGATCATCTACTGCCGTCGTCTTAGCATTCGCCAAGTCTTGGTCAGCTTGCTTACGATCAACATCAGCAGCCGTTGTCTTATCAGCAATGTCATCAGACAAATCAGAAACTTCAGCCAAAGTTGTGGCTTGAGCCAGAGCGTCCTTGTCAGCTTGCGCATCCTTATAACGCCCCTGCGCCTCAGTCAATTGCTTATTGGCATCAGCCAACAAATCGGCAATCAATGTATCATCTGGATTCTTCGCTGCAATATCCGTCAATGTTGCGACATCATCATTGATGTTTGCCAATGAGTCTTCGATAGTAGCAATGTTATCCGCAATCGACTTGTCAGCTGCATCCTTAGCTGCCGCCAAGTTTTCGTCACTCTTCGTTTGCGCGTCCTTAACGTCCTGGTCAGCCGTCGTCTTGGCTGTGTCGGCCGTCGCTTCAGCTGTTTCAGCCGTTGACTGCGCTGTTGCCACATCGGCTGGAATCTTGGCATCGTTAACGGCTGCCAATTGGTCTTGCGCATCTGACAAAGCATCTTCAGCCGTCGTCAATTGGTTTTGTGCATCCGCCAACTTATCCGCAATTTCAGTGTCATCCGGGTTCTTCGCTACCAAATCCTTCAAGTCCGCAATGTCCTTATTGATGGCCACGATGTCATCCGTGATGTTGTCGATTGACGTATTGATGGCCGGTCTTAGCTGCCGCTTGGTCAGCTGCCAAATCCTTGGCGGCTTGTACTTGGGCATCCGTCAAATCGTTATCCGCCGTCTTTTGCGCCGTTGCTGCGTTTGAAACTGCCTTATCAGCAATTGCCTCTTGGGCAGCAACATCAGCCAACGTTGTTTGACTGTCGATAGCATCCTTTGCGTCTTGTGCTGCTGTTTGGGCGGCTTGGGCATCCGTCAAACGCTCTTGTGCGTCTGCCAAGTCTTGGGCAATTTGATCATTCGTTGGATTATCCTTGGCAATTTTCTCCAAATCAGCGATATCTTGCTCAATTTGCAAAATATTGTCACCAATCGTTACCAATTGTTCCGTGATTTGGTCCGTGGCTGCTTCCTTAGCTGCTGCCAAGTTCTCAGCACTCTTCGTTTGTGCGTCCGTCAAATCTTGATCCACATTTGTTTGTGCCGTCGTACCAGCCGCCTTATCGGTTGCCGCTTGATCAACCAAGTCTTGCACATCGGCCATTGTTGTTTGGTTAGCAACATCAGCCAATTGCGTCTCCGCGTCAGCCTTAGCCGCTTGGGCATCCGTCAATTATTCCTTCGCATCAGCCAACTTTTGCGCAATTTCACTATCATCAGGATTCTTAGCCGCGATATCCGTCAATTGCGTGATGTCATCCGTAATCTTTGTGATGTTATCCGTAATTGACGCAATGTCTTGGTTAATCGTATCTGTCGCTGTCTCCTTAGCGTTGGCTAGGTTTTCAGCATGCTTGTCTTGGGCATCGACCAACGCAGCAGCGGCATCCTTTTGGGCCGTGTCAGCAGTTGTACCAGCTGTCGTTACCTTTTCTTCAGCTGCCGCCACTTCTGCAGGTGTCGTTGCATCAGCAATCTCCTGCAATTGATCTTGCGCCGTCGTCAACGCTGTCTTAGCATCCGTCAAATCTTGTTGTGCCTTAGCCAAATCAGCCGCAATTTGCGTATCGTCAGGATTCTTAGCCACCAAATCCTTCAAGTCAGCGATATCATCATTAATGGCATTGATATCATCTTGAATGCCTGAAATCGTTTGGTTAACAGCCGTCTTTGCAGCTGTTTGGTCAGTTAGCAAATCTTCTGCTGCGGCATCCTGTGCTTGCTTCAAATCAGTATCCGCTTGCGTATTCGCACCATCGGCACTCTTAGCAGCGTCAGTGGCGGCATCAACTTGGTCTTGGACCTCGGCCAACGTTGTTTGATCATCAAGCGCATCCATTGCTGCTTGGGCATCCGCCTTATCTTGCTCAGCCTGGGCAAATTGGTCCTTGGCATCAGCAAGCTTGTCGGCAATTTCCGTGTTAGTTGGATTATCCGTCGCAATTTGCGTCAACTCGTCAATGTCCTTATTGATGGCTGCAATGTTGTCATCAATCGCCGTCAATTGGTCATCGATTGTCACCTCAGCTTGTGCCTTGGCATCCGCCAAATTATCAGCACTTTGCTTTTGGGCATCTTCAACGTCAGTTTGCGCTTGGTTTTCATTCTCTTGAACTTCGGAAACTTGATCAGCTGCGTCAGCCACTACATCGGCAACATCAGCCAACGTCGTTTGATCCTTAACCTTATCCAAATCAGACTGTGCTTGCGTCTTGGCCGCTTCGGCTTCATCCAATTGCGTTTGCGCGTCATCCAACAATCCCGCAATCTTCTCATCATCTGGATTCTTATCAGCCAAATCTTGCAACGTCGCAATATCATCGGTGATGTTCTTGATGTTGTCATCAATCGTCGCGATGTTATCCGTAATCGTCGTCTCAGCCTGTGTCTTTGCGTCCGCCAAGTTTTGGTCAGACTTTGTTTGAGCGTCCGTCACATCTTGTGCTGATGCTTCAGCTGCCTGAGTTGCCGTGTCACCATCAGCTGTTGCTTGATCACGAGCAGCTTCGACTTCAGCTGGCGTCGTTGCATTTTCGATAACCGACTTTTGACTCGTCGCATCAGTCAATGCATCTTGCGCCGTCTGCAATTGTTCCTTCGCATCAGCCAACTTATCCGCAATCTCAGTATCATCCGGATTCTTAGCGGCAATATCCGTCAATTCGGCAATGTCATCATTGATATCAGCAATTTGATCCTTGATATTGTCGATTGTGTTATCAACTGCCGTTTGCGCAGCTGCTTGGTCTTCAGCCAAATCACCACTGGCTTGAGCCTTGGCGTCCGCCAAATCTTGATCAGCCGCCTTACCAGCCGTATCAGCATCACTAACGGCGTCTGTTGCAACTTGCTCTTGCTCAGCAACGTCAGCCAATGTCGTTTGTGAGTCAATGGCATCCAATGCCTTTTGGGCGTCGTCCTTAGCTGTTTCAGCGGTCGTCAATTGCTCCTTGGCATCAGCCAACTTATCCGCAATCACCGTGTTATCAGGATTATCCGTCGCAATTTTCTCCAACGCTGCGATATCGTCGTTAATCTTAGCGATATCATCATCGATGCTTGTGATTTGGTCAGTAATCGCTGCCGTCGAATCCTCCTTGGCATCGGCCAAGTTGCTATCTGATTGCGTTTGCGCATCCGTCAAATCACCTTGGGCATTTGTCAAAGCATCCGCTGCGGCCTTTTCATCAGCCGTACCAGCGTCAACTTGATCCTGCACATCAGCCAATGTCTTGGCGTCATCAACCGTATCCAATTGGTTTTGAGCATCCGTCAAAGCGTCCTGAGCATCCGTCAACTGTTGTTGCGCATCTGCTAGCTTATCAGCAATGTCTTGGTCATCAGGATTGTTATCGGCAACTTGTTGCAATTGGTCAACGATATCCGTAATCGACTTAACATCATCGGTGATTGCATCGACGTTATCTTGCAATGACTCCTTGGCGGCCGTCTTCGCATCGGCCAAGTTGCTATCTGATTGCGTTTGTGCATCTGTCACATCCTTGTCAGCCGCTGCTTGGGCAGTATCACCCGCTGTCGCTGCTTCAGTCGCCTTATCTTGCGCAGCCGTCACTTCAGCCGGCGTATCAGCATTTTCAATGGCTGCCTTTTGATCAGTTGCCGTCGACAAAGCATCTTGCGCATCAGCCAATTGTTGCTTTGCATCCGCCAACTTGTCGGCAATCGTTGTGTCGTCAGGATTATTGGCTGCAATATCCGTCAATTCGGCAATATCATCATTAATTTGATCAATGTTGTCGTTAATGTCGCTAATCGCTTGATCAACTGCGGTTTGTGCAGCCGCTTGGTCAGTTGCCAAATCAGAAGCTGCCAAGTCCTTCGCATCGGCCAAATCCTGGTCAGCTTGGTCCTTGTTACCAGTCGTTGAGGTTACGGCATTCGTCGCAATTTGCTCTTGTGCATCAACATCAGCTGGCGTTGCAGCACTATCAACAGCCGTCAACGCATCTTGGGCGGCCTTTTGAGCCGTCTCAGCTTCAGTCAATTGTTGTTGCGCATCCGCCAACTTGTCCTGAATCGTCGTGTTATCAGGGTTATCTGCTGCAATTTGCGTCAATTCAGCAATATCGCTGTTAATACCATCGATATTCTTTTGGATTGTCTCCAAATCAGCATTAATCGCGTTCTTGGCGTTTGTTTGCGCATCAGTCAAGTTTGCCACTGCTTGTTCGTCAGCTGTCTTTTGATCAGCTTGCGCATTCTCCAAATCTTGTGCTGCCTTATCAGCGTCTGTTTGACCCGCATCAACTGCTGTCTGGACATCAGCCAGCGTCGTTGCGTTATCAGCATTATCCTTTTGCGTTTCAGCATCGGCCAATTGTGTCTTGGCATCCGTCAATTGTTGCTTTGCATCAGCCAACGCATCAGCAATCACTGTATCGCCAGGATTGTCGTTTGCCGTTTGCTGCAAGTCATCAACAATCGTTTGGATATCGTCAATGTTCGACGTGATATCTGCAATGTTTTGATCCAGTGCCGTCTCAGCCGTTGCTAATTGGTCCTTGGCATCGGCCAACTTATCAGCGATGTCTTGGTCATCTGGGTTCTTAGATGCGATATCTTCCAATGCCTTAATGTCATCTTGAATATCACCAATTTGGTCTTCAATTGTTGAAATCGTTGAATCAACCGTCTTTTGCGCAGCCGCTTGGTCAGCAGCCAAGTCAGAGGCTGCTGCCGTTTGAGCATCGGCCAAATCATCCGCCGCTGTCTTTGCATCTGTATCAGAAGTGCTCTTGGCAGCATCGGCAGCATCAGTTTGCGTTTGCACATCAGCAATTGTCGTTTGATCAGCAATCGCATCCTTGGCAGCTTCAGCAGCTTCCTTTTGCGCTTGGGCATCGGCCAACTGCGCTTCAGCATCCTTCAACTTGTCAGCAATTGTTGTATTGTCTGGGTTATCAGTCGCGATTTGCTTCAAGTCATCAACATTGCTTTGAATGCTATCGATATTATCTTGAATGTCCGCAATGTCTGCATCGATTGCTGTCTCGGCAGCTGTCTTAGCATCTGCCGAGTTATCCGCCGACTTATCAGTTGCCGTGTCCAATTGTGTTTGCGCATCCGTCACAGCCTTATCAGCTGCGGCTTGATCAGCTTGGGAGGCATCAGTAATCGTCGTCACATCTGCCAACGTCTTCGCATCATCAACTGCCGCCAATTGGTCTTGTGCATCTGCCAAAGCATTGTCAGCAATCGTCTTTTGATCTTCAGCATTTGCCAAAGCATCAGCAATCGCCGTATCACCAGGATTCTTATCAACCAAATCTTGTAGTGATTCGATTGTATCTGCAATCGCTGCTTGGTCCTTTTCGATTTGATCAATATTTGCTTGAATGTCCGTCTTGGCTTCAGCTTGCGCATTGGTCAAGTTATCCTCAGATTGAGATTGTGCAGCCGTCACATCCGTACTTACAGCATCAGCCGCTGCCTGGGCGACATCCTCATCCTTTTGACCTTGCGTTGTCAAAGCATCAACACCCGCTACGGTCGTTGCAGAATCTACAGCCTTCAATTGTGCCTCGGCATCCGTCAAAGCGTTATTAGCAATCGTTTGTTGTGCCTGAGCATCAGCCAACTTATCCGCAATCTCTTGATCATCAGGATTGTTGTCCGCCAGCGTTTGCAGCATTGCGACGTCTGATGCGATTTGTGCCACGTCTTCGTTGATAGCGTTGATGTTGTCTTGGATGGCATCCTTGGCAGCTTCTTGAGCGGCCTTCAAGTTGGCATCGCTCTTAGCTTGGGCAGTCGTCACGTCTTGTGCTGACTGCGTGCCAGCCGCTTCAGCATCGGTTTGATCACCGGCTGCAACTGCCGTAACTGCCGTAACAGCAGCTGGCGTCGTTGTATCAGCAATCGCTTCCTTTTGCGCTTGTGCGTCTGTCAACGCTGCGTTGGCGTTATCCAATTGCTTCTGCGCATCAGTCAATGCATTTGCAATATCCGTGTCACCAGGGTTGTTATCCGCCAACGTTTGAATCGTGGCGATATCCTGTGTGATTTGGTCAATTTGATCTTGAATAGCTGCGATGTTGCTATCAACCGTGGTTGTTGCTGCCTCTTGGGCAGCCTTCAAATCAGCTGCTGCCAAATCCTTTGCGTCAGCTAGGTCCTTGTCAGCTGCTGTTTGTGCTGTGTCTGCAGTAGTCGTTGCCATTGTCGCAGTGTCTTCCAAAGCCGTTACGGCTGCTACTGTGGTTGCCGCATCAATGGCCGCTTGCGCATCCTTGATAGCTGTTTGTTGCGTTGTTGCTGTTGTCAATTGATTCTTGGCATCAGCCAACTTCGCTTGGATTTCATCATTATCTGGATTATCAGCTGCAATCTGCGTCAAAGCAGTGATATCGTCATTGATTTGCGCAATGTTATCCGTCACTTGCGTCAATTGATCACCAATTGCGGTTTCGGCAGCTGATTTTGCGGCTGCCAAATTAGCGTCAGCCTTCTTTTGCGCATTCTCCAAATCAGTTGTTGATTGTGTCGTTGCATCAGTAATTTCACCTGCAGCGGCCGTCGCAGCATCACGTGCTGCCTGCACCTCTGCTGGCGTTGTTGCATCTTGCGCATCCGTTGCTGCTTGTGCCAACGCTGTCAATTGATTATTTGCTGTCGTTAATTGTGTCTGCGCATCATCTAACGCAGCCTGAATATCCGCATCCCCAGGATTATCATCGAGCAATTGTTGGATGGCATCAATATTTGATTGAATCGTCTTGATGTTAGCATCTGCATCATCAAGTTGTTGTTGAATTGCCGTTGCAGCAGCTGCCTTATCATCCGCAAGCACCTTTTCAGCTTCAGCTCGAGCCGCCGTTACCGCATCATTTGCAACAACCAGCATACCTTGCACATCCTTACCAGCCGCATTAACCGCCGTTTGTTGGGCGATAACCGCTTGCACTGACGTCAAATCCGGCACTTCTTGGGCAGCCGTATCAACCGTCACCTGTGCGGCTTTGGCATCTGCCAACGCCTTTTGTGCATCGGCCAACGCTGTCGCAATTGTTGTATTACCTGAGTAATCCTTAGCTAATTGCTCCAATGCGGCCACGTCGTCAGCCATCGTGTTCGTGGCCGTCGTATTGTCACTCGTAACCGCAGTCGCAGCAGACGTTGCAGCTTCCTTAGCCAAGGCCAAGTTTGACGCCGCACGCGTTTGTGCATTCGCCAAATCAGTATCAGCGATTTGTTGCGCTGATGCCGCAGCTGCACTGTTTTGATCAGTACCAACTACAAGATTGTTGGCATCTGCCATCGACATCGTGCCACTATTCAAACTTTCAAGGGCCGTTTGGGCTTGTGAGAGCACCGTCTGCGCATTCGTCAAACGCGTCTTAGCATCAGCCAACCAGTTGGCGATATCTGTGTCGTTAGGATTGTCCGCCGCGATTGCCTCAAGTTGCGTAATGTCACTCTGAATTTGGGCAATGTTGTTGTTAATCGAGTCAATATTAGCTTGAACGCGCTTCTTTTGCGCATCCAATACTGCAGCATTGTAGGCTGCCAATGCCGTTTGATAATCGGCCAACGTTTGCGCATTATTTACAGCCGTCAATGCATCTTGCACTGATTGATCACTTGCAACAACACCGGCATCTTGTGGCGTGTCTTCATACGCAACTGTGTGCGCAATGTTGTCTGAACCAAAACTACCAGCAGCAATTGATGTCGCCTTGTTACCATCAACGAATGATACCTTGCCGTCTTGCTGCTTGATGCTTTGTTCGGCATAATCCGTGAACGCATTCTGATTAACAACATCCGTTGACCCGTCTGGGTACGTCGTGGTCATGTTAACGGCCTTTTGAGCGTATGCGACCGTGAAACTTGGCACGGCCAATGCACCGGCACTAGTCATGTTGAAGGCACCAACAATCGTGTACGTGCCATCACCGTTGTCCTTGTAGTACATTGACTTCGTTGAATCGGTATCCAACACTGTTCCGTCACTAGCCGTAATCTTAGCCGTAAATCCATCTGGCACCTTAATCGTGTTCGCTGAATAAGCCCCGTCTGTGACACCAGTCAAAGACGTTGCAGAACCACCGATAGCCGTTGAAAGTGCCGTCTTTCCGGCATCATTCAACCCATCTGGTTGTGTATAGCTAATAGTTGCTGTTTGAGCCGCTGGCGTCAATTGGACGCAGACTGTCTTATCAGATGATCCAAATGTTGCTGATGACAGGTCAGCACCGAGCTTGGTCGTGAGCCCCGAATCTGAATAAACGCCCGATACAGCACCGGTATATCCAACCTTCGTTGCGTTTGACAAAGCTGTCGTATAGTCAGCATAATCCGCTGCAGCCGTTGCTTTTTGGCCATCATAATTCGTACCAGCCGTTCCAAGTTCAACAGAAGGCACGGTTGAAATAACCTTACCGTTCTGGTCAACGAAGACCGTCGGCAGCTTGGAATTCTTGGCATATTGCACGTTAATAATGTTGTTAGCATCCGTATCAGAAACCGTCAACGGCTCAGTTGTTGATTTCGATGTACCATACGTAGTTCCAACATACGTGTACCCAGAAATAGTCGGTGCCGTAAATGTGTGGGCCGTGCCAGTTGGGTTCGTTGATGCACCAGAAGTCACCATTGCCAATGTATCGTTGACGTTAGACTTGATTTTAGTACTAGTGGAAAGCGTGTTACCCGACTTGTCTTGGTAATTCACAGTTGTGTCAGCTGTTGGCAACGTTAGGTTAAACGACTTAATCGTGACACCTTTTTGAGAATACTTAGATCCGTCGGCAGCTTTAAATCCTAATGACATCGTAGAATTCACGCCATCAGTAATCGTTATAGTTTTAGTAGCTGAGTACGAACCATCATCGGCTTTAATCGTTAACGTTCCGACACCATTCGAATAGGTATACGTCGCCGTCATAGGTGCTTCTAGGTTAGAATCAGATGCCCCATTCCAGGTTGAACTCGTTGAAGCCGATGAACCGTCAAATCCCATCAACCCGCCAGAACCACCATTTGAAGCTGTGAATGAAGGATAACTATCTGACGATGATACTGCTTGCAACGTCCCTGATGAATTAGTCGTACGGAACCCAGCTACTTGTGTTCCATCCGAGCCACTTAACAGCACACCTCCATCCGTTGGATTAACAATGTTCGATGAATCCCCATCGTTTTTCCAAAAATCAATCCCCCACTCAACGGCATTTGGGATACCCTTAGCACCTGTTTCAGAATCACTTCCAATTCCAAGTTGTCCACCGGCTCCACCGGTAGTTCCTAACGCGCCCGGTGCAATCGGCGCAAGCACCATTCCCAAGAAATCTCCAGCTCCATTGGAAGCACCAAATCCACCACTTCCACCAGTGTTATACTTCGTCAAGTTCAAATTGAACTTCATTGTCCAACCTGCAGTCATATCGAGTTGCTTGTTAAACGCAATAGCACCTTGCTGACTGCCTGATGCTCCAGACGTCAAAGATGTAAAGGTTGCGCTTCCGCTACCAAGCTTTCCGTTAAGAGATCCCGAAGCATTAGTCGCCGAACCTGACAACGTAAAGTTCGACGTCACCTGTTGTTGCGTTGACGTGAACGCGTGGTTTCCCCCATTCGCGTCCGTCACAGCATTAACCGCATCAGCCGAAGCTGAGCGCGTCTCAAATAAGATATCCCCAATATTTGTAATTGGCGACGAACTCTTCTTCACTTTCACTGATGAGCGTGGTTCGTTGTTACCAGTCTCATTTTGAATTTCATCAACAACTTCCGGACCAACAATACTTGCCCCAACTGTCAGTGCAGTCATCCCCGCGATAACCCACGCGGATCTCTTTTTCGGCGTTTCTGACGCCTTTGCAAATTCGTTTTTATTCATTGTTTCCGCCTCAATAGTCACTCAATATTTTTGTGTATACTCAACCCTAAGAATTTCGATACTTTCCCTACCTTGAATAATACGGGGCTGGTTTTTCTTTTCAGTGATAGAAAACAGAATTAAAGTGGTTAAATTTTTGTCCTTATCGCGTGAGCAAATTTCTTGACATCTCTGAAAGTTCCTTATTGAATTGCAAGATGTTCACATTTCGCCTATAATATGTATTCGTGGTATAAAACTTTAAATATATTTTGGTAGTGTAGCCAAGTGGTAAGGCACCGGTCTGCAAAACCGCCATCGCGGGTTCGATTCCCGTCACTACCTCTAAAGAAAAGACCCAATCGGAAGTGTCGCTCCGATTGGGTCTTTTCTTTTTGTCGTGAAATTAAAACAAGCTCCCGAGAAATCATTTTGAGATCTCAGGAGCTTATTTTTATCGTTTACTTATCATCGTTCTTCTTGCGCTTGATACCAATCAAACCACCCAAGGCAGCTAGCATTGATGCCACAGCACCAGCAATCAACCCACGCTTCTTAACATCCGTTCCGTCAGTTGGCTCACTTGTTTCCGTTGGCTCGGCCGTCACATTAATCGGCGTTGCACGGATAATCTTCTCATCAGCCTTAGTACCAGCGTCGTATGGCAAAGCATTTGCCTCACTAGACGTTGCCGGTGTTTCTGACACTACCGATGTCGCTGAACCTGAATCTGTTTGCGTCGTTGGTTCTGCCACGTAGGCCGCTACGCCTGGTGTCACAACCGTCGTTTCGATTGATTGTTCTGCACTTGGTGCAACTGCATCAGTCGTTACAACGTTTGATTCTTGCGTTTGCGTCACAACTTGATCCACAGGTTGTGGTGTCGTTGTTGCGGTCGCACGGTCGTAAGCCGTTTGGGCTGTTGCCATCGCGGCGCTTGCGACATTGGCCAATGATGTTGCTTCAGCAAATGCTGATGTCGCAACGTCTGCGGCACTTGAAGCAATTGCTGTTTCGCTAGCAGCCACAGCAGCAGCGCTCGTTGCAGCTGACGCAGCGCTCATTGCTTCGCTGGCAGCACTGGCGGCCTTAGTAGCATATGAATCAGCAGCTGATTGATCACCAGCTTGGGCAGCCGATGTTGCCAATGAGGCATAAATCGAGGCAGCTGATTCAGCAGCTTGGGCCGTACTGTGCAACGCATTTGCTTCAGAAGCGGCGGCGCTGGCAGCTTGGCAGCGCTTTGAGCCACTGCACTCGCACTTGACGCAACACTAGCAGCACTGTCCGCAGCTGATGCGGCACTGGCAGCTTGTGATGCAGCCGAAGCGACCGTTGCATCAGTCGTCTTCGATGCCAAGTTAGCAACGGCACTTGCTTGTGAGCGACTTTGGTTAGCCACACTGCCAATTGCTGTTGCAGCACTTGAAGCGGTCTTAGCATACGAACTTGCGGCCGACGCATCAGTGGTTGCCTGCGTAGCGGCTGAACTCGTTGTTGCTGTTGCTGAGCTGGCAGTCTTAGCAGCATCCCCAGCTTGGTTCATTGCCGCTTCCTTATCAGCGGCTGACTGTGCGGCAGCTGCTCTTGATGTTGCAGCAGCTGCGCTAGAAGCCATCTCATTAGCGGCCGATGCCGTTGAAGTTGCACTTGACGCAACTGACGCAGCGCTTGAGTCAGCTTCAGAAGCTGACTGCGCAACACTAGCGGCACTTGAGGCAACCGCCTGGGCTGAACTTGCGACAGCGGCAGCGCTGGTAGCTTGGCTAGCTGCTGAACTTGCAGCGCTAGAATCTCCAGCTTGCGCATATGAACTTGCGGCGACTGCAGCTGAGCTAGCAATGTCATTGGCGTTCGAAGCAACCGTTGCGGCGCTTGAAGCAACCGCATTAGCACTTGAGGCCGTACTTGCCTGACTTGCAGCAACTGAAGCAGCACTTGAGGCCGTACTTACAGCACTTTGCGCAACACTAGCGGCGCTTGAAGCTGTTGAGGCAGCTGACGTTACCGCACTGTTGTTTGGATACTTGGCAGCATCTGATCCAGCATTCGTTGCAACACTTTGTGCCTTTTCGGCAGTTGAACTAGCTTGTGAAGCTGTCTTATCAGCTTGGCTAGCGGCCTGACTTGCGCCAGATGCAACTTGACTTGCAGTTGATGCTTGTGAAGCTGCATTACTGTTATTCGCATCTGCTTGGCTCGCAGCGCTGGCAGCTTCATCAGCAGCTGATTGCGCTGCTGTAGCTGTCGAAGCGGCTGTTGCAGCGCTCTTTGCCACGCTATTCGCTTCATTAGCAAGACTAGCAGCTGAACTTGCCACGCTGGCAGCACTTGAAGCAACACTATTAGCAGATTCTGCAACCGAAGCAGCACTAGTTGCCACCGAGGCAGCGCTTGACGCAGCGCTGTTATTTGGATACTTACCTGCATCCGCTACCGCACTCGAGGCTGCTGAACTTGCTACTGTTGCCGTTGAGGCGGCACTTGAAGCAGCACTAGCCGTTGAATTGGCCGCTTCAGCAGTTGCATCTGCATCACTAGCCGTCTTGTCGGCTTGTTCTGACGTAGCAGAAGCTGCCGAACTTGCGGCTGAGGCTGCTTGGCTAGCTTGATCTGCCTCTGATTGGGCAACTGCTGCCGTCGAGGCGGTTGCTGCTTCGCTAGCAGCCGTCTCATTAGCACTCGTGGCCGTTTGGGCAGCACTTGACGCAACACTATTCGCACTTGAAGCAGCATCATTAGCAGCACTGGCAGCCGTGGCGGCGCTTGAGCTGACTTAGCAGCCGTGGCCTTTGATTGGGCAATCGCTGCATATGAACTTGCAGCGCTCTCGTCGCCGACTTGTGCATATGAACTAGCCGTCGAGGCTGCTGAACTTGCTACCGCATTAGCCGATGTCGCTTCCGAAGCAGCCGAACTCGCAGCTGTGGCAGCTGACGTTACCGCACTGTTATTTGGATAAGTCGTGGCATCGTTAGCAGCACTTGACGCTGCATCAGTAGCATCTGAAGCTGCTGAGCTTGCGTTATTAGCCACTTCATCGGCAACCGACGCTGCACTTGAGGCAGCACTTGTTGCGGAATCAGCAGCATCTGAAGCAATATCCGTTGCTGTGTTTGCAAGACTAGCTGATGAAGCCGCCTTAGCCGCTTCGTCTGCTTGTGATTGCGCATTAGCAGCAGTCGACGCCGTTGTTGCGGCACTTGAAGCCGTTGACAAGGCTGCGCTGGCAGCTTCACTCGCACTATCGGCCACGGTTGCGGCTGATGTTGCTGTACTTTGGGCTTCAGATGCGACGCTCGCAGCTGAGTTAGCTACTGATTGCAGTGATGTCACAGCATCGGCAGCACTCGAGGCTACTGCGGCGTATGAACTTGCAGCACTCTCATCACCTGCTTGAACGGCTGAAGAGGCAGCCGTTGCAGCGCTGGCAGCTGAGTTAGCTGCTTCACTGGCAACTGCGTTTGCATTTGATGCAACCGATGCTGCGCTTTCCGCCTTCGTTGCAGCACTACTTGCTGTTGACGCTGCGCTTGACGCAACAGCATTGGCGCTATCAGCTTCACTAGCTGCAGCAGATGCAACTGAAGCAGCAGATGTTACCGCACTATTGTTTGGATACTTTGCTGCTGAACTTCCAGCATCCTTCGCAGCTGAGTTAGCCGTACTTGCAGCTTCTGATGTTCCCTCAGCAGTTTCTTGCGTATCGTCAGCTACCGAATTAGCGACACTCGCACTGTTTGAGGCTGTTTCAGCTTGATCGGCCGTTGCAGATGCAGCACTTGATGCGACATCAGCCAAACTTTGAGCATCATCCGCCTCAGACTGTGAATCTGCGGCAATCAATGCCGTTTCAGCAGCTTCCGAGGCAACTGCATTCGCACTACCTGCAACGCTCGCAGCACTACTTGCTGTTGATGCTGCCTCACTAGCAGCACTCGAAGCAGTCATCGCTTTGCTATTAGCACTCTCGGCAATTGCTTGTTGGGCAACCGCTTGGCTAGCAGCTGCATCTGCGGCTGAACGGGCTTCGCTAGCGGCAGACAAGTCACCTGCTTGCGCATATGATTCGGCAGCACTAGCTGCGCTGCTTGCCAATACTTCTTGACCGGCAGCCGCCTTGGCTGCTTCTGAAGCCTGACTAGTGGCATCACTTGCAATCTTACTTTGGGCATCCGCGACGCTCGCAGCGCTGCTTGCTGTTGACGCAGCATCATCTGCCACGCTTGCGGCATTCGTTGCCGTTGAGGCAGCTGATGTTACCGCACTGTTGTTTGGATACTTTGCTGCATCTGCATTTGCACTTGTTGCTGCGCTATCCGCCTGACTAGCAACCTTATCAGCCGTTGAAGCAGCTGATTCCGTCGCGCTTGCGTTATCTGCCGTTTGACTGGCAACAACGCCAGCGGCACTAGCAGCATTACTTGCGGCTGCGGCGGCTGACTTCGCGTTGTTATCCGCCGTCTCGGCGCCAATTGCTTGATCCGTTGCAGCAGCGGCCGTACTTGCCGTTGTTGCGGCGCTCGAGGCTGCTGATTCTGCTGCGGTTGCAATTTCTGCTTGTGATGACGCGATAGCTTCAGCACTTGAAGCTAAGCTAGCCATCGAACTAGCAACAGCTGATGCACTCGAGGCTGTCGACAAGGCACTGGCAGCTGCTTCTGATTGCTCAGCAGCTTCGTTTGCAGCACTCGTTGCCTTGTCCAAATCACCGGCCTGAGCTGCTTCGCTCGCGACGCTGGCGGCTGAACTTGCCAAACTAGCAGCGTTACTTGCAGCTGTTGCAGCTGATGAAGCAGCCGTTGAAGCTGAATCTGCTGTTGCGGCAGCACTTGAAGCAATCGAGGCAGCCACACTGGCAGCTTCATTTGCGTTCGATGCTGTTGTCGCAGCCGAATTCACATCATCAATCGCCTTATTCAAAGCGGCGTTTTGCGCATATGCTGAAGAATCTAGCAACGCATTTGCAGCTGAAGAGTCTGCTTGCGCATTTGAATTAGCTGTCGAAGCTGTTACTGCGGCACTTGAAGCATTATCAGCCGACGCATTCGCATCAGCCGTTTGCTTACCAGCATCGCTGGCAGCCTGACCGGCATTTTCAGCATCAGCATTCGCTGAGTTTGCATCCTCAGTTGCACGGTTAGCCTCGTCTTGGGCTTGGGCTGCCGTTTGAGCATCCGCCAACGCTGACTTAGCCTTTTCAGCTGCCAAACTAGCCGTCGTAGCAGCCGATGAGGCAGTTGTTGCAGCACTTGAAGCCGTTTCGTTAGCTGTTGTTGCAACAGCCATCTCAGATGCTGCCGCTGATGACGCTACCGAAGCAGCTTGAGCGGCTGTTGATGCCGCCGTTGAGGCTGCTTCAGCATTTGATTGATCACCAGCTTGAGCATATGAGCTTGCGGCGCTTGCCTGATCAGCGGCAACCTTTGCTTGCGATGCTGCTGTTGAAGCGTACTCACTTGCTGCCGTTGCGGCACTATTAGCATCTAGAACCGCTTGACTAGCTGTTGCATTGGCTGCTATTGCCGTTGACTCTGCATCACTAGCAACCGCTGCAGCTGACTGAGCCGTGCTATTTGCCGTTGAAACGGCAGTGTTATCTGGATAACTTGACGCAATATTCGCAGCTGCTGAAGCGGCTGATTGGGCGACAGAATTGTAATTAGTTGCCGACTCAGTTGCTGTATTCGTCGCATCGGCATTTGAGGTAGCATCTGACGCGGCAACGGTCGCATTGTCCGCATCGCTACCAGCTTGCTTAGCCTGGTCGTTAGCGGTTGTTGCATCACTTCCTGCCGTTCCGGCAGCATCCGCTGCTGCAGTTGCTTGGTCACCGGCTTGGGCGTATGAACTTGCATCAGCTGTCGCATCGCTCGCTTGTGACGCTGCTGTAGCCGCTTCACTTTGAGCTGATTGGGCAGCAATCAAAGCATCACCAGCAGCATTCGCAGCTGAACTTGCCACCTTAGCGGCTGATTGGGCTTCAGACAATGCTTGTGCTGCTGCGGCCGAGTTCGTTGCGGCAGCTGATGAATTACCAACTTGCGCTGCTTCACTGGCGGCCTTAGCATACGCATCGGCTGCAGCTGCGGCCGAACTTGCGACTGAAGCAGCTGAACTTGCGATTGCATTTTGGGCTGTCGCAGTTGCCAACTGTTCATCCGCGACACTTGCGGCTGATTGCGCCGTACTGTTAGCAACCGACGCTGTCATCGCTGCCGATTCAGCAGCAACAGCAGCTGATTGCACAGCACTATTATTTGCGTAAGCAGACTCTGCGGCCTTAGCGCTTGCTGAAGACGCTACTTGATCAGCCGTTGACTTTTGAGTCGCAGCTGAACTTGCCGCGTCATTAGCTTGTGAGGTCACATTCGCGACATCACTAGCTGTTTGTGACACATTATTTGCCGTGTCGCCAGCTGATGAGGCCGTCGTACCAGCCGCCTTCGCATCCGACGCTGCACTGTCAGCATCATCTTGGGCTTGGGCGGCTGTTTGCGCATCTGCTAACGCTAACTGAGCCACGGCAGCTGCCGAACTAACAACACCGGCGGCTGAACTTGCCACAGTGGCAGCGCTATTAGCCAACGAAGCAGCGCTTTCAGCTGCTAGCAATTCAGATGCAGCTTGTGACGCTGCAGTTGATGCGGCAGCCGATGCTGAACTTGCGGCTGATGAGGCCAATGATGCATTAGCCAAATCACCCGCTTGGGCATATGAACTGGCTGCACTAGCTTGATCAGTTGCAATTTGTGCTTGCTTATTAGCTTCGCTAGCAGCCGATGTTGCGTTCGACGCAGCATCATTAGCGGCACTGGCTGCTGATTGGGCAACGACATTAGCTGATGACACAACTTGTGCAGCTGAGTCAGCAACGCTGGCCGCGCTTGATGCTGTGCTATTTGCCGTCGCAATCGCACTGTTAGCTGGGTACTTCGTTGCGATGCTTTGTGCTTCGCTCGCTGCTGATTGCGCAATTGCATTATCAGCAGTGGCATTCTCAACACTGACATTCGCGCTATCGGCTGCTGTATTGGCGCCACTCGCTGCTGACGTTGCATTCGTTGCATCGTCCGTTGCTTCTGAAGCCGATGAACCAGCGGTTGCCGCATCGCTACCGGCCGTTCCGGCGGCATCGGCTGCTGCAGTGGCATCACTACCAGCCGAAGCATAAGAAGTTGCATCAGATTGCGCACTCGATGCTGTGGTTGCAGCTGAACTTGCCAAAGAATTAGCTGAGCTTGCTGTATCCGCTGCTGTTTGTGCGTCTGCTTGGGCACTTGCCGCTGTTGAGGCAGCTGAACTTGCCAACGCAGCATATGATGAAGCAGCTGAACTTGCCACTTGGGCTGCGCTTAGATCACCCGCTTGGGCAGCTTCACTCGCTTGAGAAGCAGCCTTGCTTGCTGCTTCGGTTGCCGATGAGGCAACCGTCGCGGCTGAATTAGCGGTGTCCGTTGCTTCACTTGCCGCATTTTGGGCATTTGAGGCAACTGTGGCCGCTGATTGCGCAATACTGTTCGCTTCGCTCGCTTGAGAAGCAGCTGTTGATGCCGCACTGGCGTTAGATTGCACGGCACTGTTGTTTGCATAGGCTGAATCGGCAGCCATAGAAGCTGCCTCGCCTGCAGCAGTTGATGCAGTTTCAGCTGCAATCGCGGCTGAACTTGCCGTTGATTGTGCTGCATTATTTGATGCAGCCGTCTCCGAACTTGTCGATGCTGTTTCAGAGGCAACATCACCGGCCGTAGCAGCTGAACTTTGTGCATCAGTTGCACTGTTCAAAGCACTGTCGGCGGCATCCTGGGCTTGAGCAGCCGTCTTCGCTTCAGCTAGTGCCTGTTGTGCTTCAGACAATGATTCACTAGCTACGGCGTCCGCACTTGCAGCAGCGCTGGCAGCTTCACTAGCCTTTATCATTTCTGCATTAGCCGTCGAAGCTGCACTGGCTGCTGCTTCACTAGCGGCACTAGCTGCTGCTGCAGCTGAACTTGCGGCCGAACTAGCATTAGTTGCCGCACTCAAATCACCTGCTTGCGCATATGAGGCAGCTAATGATGATTGTTCAGCAGCTGTTGACGCAGCTGCATCCGCAATGTCCGCTTGCTCATCAGCCTCTGATGCCGCTGCAATCGCTGCGTCTTGTGATGTTTTAGCATCCGATGCGGCTTGAATTGCATCGGCCTTGGCTGAATTTGCCTTATCGGCTGCCGACTGAGCCATCGATGCAGCCGTTGAAACCGCCGCATTATCCTTGTATGCACTCGAAGCCAAAATATCAGCTGCTGATTGGGCAGTTGTATCAGCATTCGACGCTGTTGACGCGGCTTGTTCAGCTGAAGATTGCGCATTATCAGCATAGCTAGCAGCTGAATCAGCATCATCTACGGCTTGATCAGCGCTGGCGGCAGCACTATCTGCCGAAACAGATGCTGCAATGCCATCTGTCGCTGCTCCCGCTGCATTATCCGCAGCGCTGACAGCAGTTGCCATTTCAGACAAGGCCGTACTTGCTGCCGTGGCGGCGCTATCAGCGGCACTTGAAGCCTGATCGGCAATCGTTGCATATGAACTTGCAACTGAAGTAGCATCCGATGCGGCACTAGCGGCCAATTGCGCATCACTCATCGCAGCAGCCGCTGCGGTTTGTGCACCGGTTGCGGCCGTGGCGTAACTTGCAGCGGCCGACTTATCACCCGCGTTTGCAGCACTTGAAGCCAATTCAGCATATGAACTTGCGGCTGTTGCGGCCGAACTTGCCGTTGAAGCAGCTGTTGAAGCCGCTTCTTGTGCGGCAGCTGCGGCACTGGCAGCATCAGATGCAGCCGTAGCAGCACTATTTGCCGTTGTAAGGGAGTCGTTCGCTGCCGCAGCGGCACTAGTAGCCGCCGTAATTGCACTTTGTACTGCGCTGTTGTGCGCATAGGCTGAGTCGTTTGCCAAGTCGCTAGCCTGTGAGGCATACGATGAGGCAATTGCGGCTGTTGAAGCCGTCACTTGTGCCGTTGATCCAGCTGCACTAGCGGCGTTTTGAGAATCTGTTACTGATGAACAAGCTGTGTTAGCTGCTTCTCCAGCAGATGCCGCATTTTCAGAAGCCAATGTCGCTGCGTCGTTCGCATTGTTTGCTAAATCAGTTGCGGCTGCGGCATCAGTTGCCTGTGATTGAGCAACCACTGCCTGATCAGCGGCTGATTGCGCTGTCGCTTCGGCATTATTAGCCAAATCAGTTGCTGATTGCGCGGCTGATGCAGCTGCGGCGCCTTCTGATGCGGCTGTTGATGCAGCTGCCGATTGATTTGCAGCTGAACTTGCGGCTGATGCAGCTGAACTTGCCGTCACGGCATCACCCACATTAGCTGCCGAACTCGCAACTGACGCTAATGAAGCAGCTTCTGATGCAGCTGACTGGGCAACTGCATTCGCGCTATCCGCCGTTTGTTGCGCAGCACTAGCCACTGATGCAGCTGACTTCACGGCGTCGTTGTCAGCATAAGAATCAGTCGCAGCAATACTTTGCGCAACACTATTTGCTGAACTTGCCGTTGACGCTGCCGAATTAGTGATATCAGCAGTTGACCCGGATTATTCATGCACTAAATTTTTAACCACAGCTAAATCAGTAAAATACGATAAATCACCTTGAAACTGCCAGTACCTTGGCACGGTTTCAGGGTGTTTTTTTCGATTGGGCGTTTTTTGAGA
>NZ_PVSN01000018.1 GCF_004766315.1 Weissella confusa
ACCAAGGGTGCGCCTAAGGGCTTGGCAATCGTTAATGACGCTCCAGGAGAGAACTAGCAGGAAGCAATCATCGATAACTCTGGACGTGCGACGGTACTTGAAGGACGTAATCGACTGGTTAACTTCTCTGGTGGTGAAACGGTTATCCCAGCCCATGCACTCCCTAAGTTTGCCAAGGGAACCGACAACTGGTTAGACACAGCAGTTGGCTGGATCAAGGACAAGTGGGAAAAACTGACGGAGTTCATCTCACACCCAATTAAGGCGTTGGGTAACATTATGAACAAGGCGGTCTCAGGTATATCAGGAAGCCCTCTGGTAACTAACATTGCACCAGCTATGGCTAATGGGCTGGTTCAAGGTATTGCAGACCCAATCGTAAACTTATTCAAGTCGCTCAAAAAGAAGCACGACGACGAAGGGAAACAGGCTCCAGCAG
>NZ_PVSN01000070.1 GCF_004766315.1 Weissella confusa
TCTCAAAAAACGCCCAATCGAAAAAAACACCCTGAAACCGTGCCAAGGTACTGGCAGTTTCAAGGTGATTTATCGTATTTTACTGATTTAGCTGTGGTTAAAAATTTAGTGCATGAATAATCCGGGTAAAAATAACCCTAATTCTTAGCCATATCACGCTTCAATACTTGAATCTCATCCCCACCAACAATGACTTCGTCGCAGACATTCAAGAACAAGCCGTGCTCAACAACACCAACTTGATTTGAGAGCCAAGTCGCAAGTTCTTCTGGGAAGGGAATCGTCTCCAAGTGCAAATCAATAATGTTATTCCCATTATCAGTCGTTAGCGGACGACCATCTTCATCCAAACGCAAAATTGGGTTCAAATTATGCTTCTTAAACAAGCGGCATAGTTGTTGCTCACCGTATGACACCACTTCAACTGGCAATGGGAAGTGACCTAATTCAGCGTGTTGCTTGCTACCATCAACAATCCAGATGTTACGCTTTGAATTCTTAGCAACAACCTTTTCGTATAGTAGCGCGGCACCACCACCCTTGATACCGTTCAATTGTGGATCAACCGCATCAGCACCATCAACGGTCAAATCAATGTAGTCAACCGCATCAACATCAGCCAATGAAATACCCAAGCAACGGGCTTGGTGTGCGGTACGATTCGAAGTCGTCACACCGACAATATCAAGACCTTCATTGGCAACACGCTCACCAAGGCGGTCAACAAAATAGCGGACAGTTGAACCAGTTCCCAGTCCAACGACCATGCCGTTTTCAACTAAACTTGCAGCGTATTCCCCGGCAGCCTTCTTTTGTTGTTGAATCTTGTCTAACATGTCGTTCTCCTCCTTAGTCTTCATTGTGCAATGATCGAACAACTTCTGAGTGAGTTGGAATTGAGCGGATTGCACCAGAACGTGAAACCGCAAGTGAAGATGCCTTACATGCATATTCAACGGCATCGGCAACATTCGTCGCATCCAACTTCAATTGTGAAACAACCGCCCCGATAAACGTGTCACCAGCGGCAGTCGTATCAACTGCCTTTACCTTAAAGATTGGACGAGTGTGTGGGTCCTTACCATCAAGGTTGTAGTAAACGCCATCTTCACCAAGCGTAATGATAGTTCCTTGCACTGACAATTCAGAAATCGCATCACTAACTGCCAATAGGTCCTCATACTTTGTTGACGGCTCGCGTTCCAATAGCGCGGCTGCTTCAGTCTCATTAGGAACGATGATATCCGTGCATGCTAGGATGGCTGGATCAATGTCCTTGGCATTCATAACTGGTGCTGGATTCAAAACTGTCTTAACACCATACTTCTTAGCAAGGTAGAATCCCTTAGCAACGGCTTCTTGTGGCACCTCAAACTGTGCAACCACATAATCAGCATCCGCAATCAATGATTCAGACATCACCACATCATCAGCTGACAATTCAGCGTTAGCACCACCGTACACAAGAATTGTGTTGTGCCCGTCTTCTTCAAGCAAAATCGTAGCTGAACCAGTTGCTGTATCCTTCTCACGCAAACCAGAAACGTTAATACCTTCATCTTCTAGTAGGGCCTTGAATTGTTGACCAGCTTCATCCTTTCCAATTGCACCGATAAAGCTAACTTCAGCACCTTGACGGGCGGCGGCAACGGCTTGGTTGGCACCCTTTCCACCAAGGTTCATGCTGCGTTCGTCAATTCGCAAGGTCTCTCCTTGGAGAGGCAAACGCTTAATGTTCTGGATGATATCCAAGTTCAAACTACCAATTACGACAACCTTGTTAATTTCTTTCACCTTTTCCCTTATACGTCATTTTAAAAAAATTCATCTTGTAAATCGTTTTTGTAAATCGTTTTACAAAGAATAATATACACCCTTTTTGTGGAATGTAAACCTTTTCAACTCAGAATTTGATAAAGAAGACTAGGAATGTCGGAGATTTTAGAGCTCCGACGTGACCAAGTCGCCCTTATCAGGTGCGTCTTTGGTCTTACTCCTGACTGAAGTCAGGAGTTTTAGACCAACAGCTGCTGTGGTAATTGAATCACAAACAAATCGTTTTGGTGCGCAAAAAAGCCCTAGAAGCGTGGACTCCTAGGACTTTTGCTTAATTGTTATTTAGTTGGTGCTGGTGCCGTTGATTCACGTTGAATTAGACGAACATCCAAAATTTCTTCTTGCATTGGCAATGCCGGATCTTTAAGACGTGCTAGCACCATGTCCAATGCTAATTGACCCATGCGCCAAACAGCCTGCGTCACTGTAGTTAGTGATGGCACCGTAAACTCAGCATAGTCGGTGTTGTCATAACCGATAACACTAATATCTTCTGGTACGCGCACGCCACCATTCTTTAGACCGCGCAACAAGCCAATTCCCATTTCATCATTCAAAGTAAAGGCCGCCGTGGCCCCTGATGCAGCGACTTTATTCGCAATCGCTAACCCACCATGCTTTGACAGTTTCGTCGCAATTTCAATAATTTCAACATCATCTTGTTCATCAATAATTGCTGTGAACCCTGAGATACGTTCCAACATGTTCGTTGTCATTACATCCGGGTGCAATAAAGCAATCTTTTTGTGACCAAGTTCAACTAAGTGGCGCGCAACCACTTGGCCACCAGTAAATTCATCTGTCTTAACGTGGTCTGAAATGTTACTATCGTTAATTTGATCTAGCACAACGTACGGAATGCCTTGCTTCTGCAAATAACGATCTACTTCCAAGGCATTCGGTAGCATTCGCGCAATCACCAACCCGTTTACCCCACGTTCCAACATCTTCAGCAAGCCTTGTTCAATTTCATCGTCATCAACTGAAATGAAGACCAAGTCCGCGAGATTGTGGGCATGGTTTTGCATACTTTGCATTAAGTCTGAAAAGAATGGATTACGCAAACTTGGCACCATCACCCCAATCAATGGGTTACCGCCACCACGAAGGCTCTTGGCGCTCTGATTTGGTACGTAGCCCAATTGGCGAACTGCATCCATGACACGTTCGATTGTTTCCTCAGGAAAGTGATCGTTTTTCTTATTAATAACTTGTGACACCGTCGTTGGTGAAACACCTGCCAACGCTGCTACGTCTTTAATTGATGCTTTTTTTGCCATGTCTATCCCCCTCGCGATATTACCCATGTACTCTCTAATACATATCTTTACAAACATTATACCTATTTCAACTAGTAAATGCATTTACTAAATTGAAAAAAGTGGCATCAAAAAAGCTGAACAAATGGGAGATTCCATCTGCTCAGCTTTTTCGAGTTGTTCACATACTGACTTATACAAGTCATAAGGAGTTGTAGCGTCAACATTAGCTAACCTATCTCGTAACCATCCCGCTAGCTAATGTTGTCATATTATGCTTTTGACATCTCTACGAATGCTATCTTACCTTATCGATTCGTCAGTTGGGTAATCTATCCTTCCTAAAGGACATTCAAGATTACTTGGTTAGCAAACCGCGCAATTCAAGCTCACGGTAAAGTGAACGCGTCTTGCTGTTTTGCAAGCGAATCATCCCCTTATCACGAGCGATAAGACGAATACCGTTCTCACGTAGTTGTTGTTTTGCCCAAGCCTTAGTACCTACAAGTGCCACAACCTCTCACCTCTTTTCCGATAATCTCATCGATTATGTTGGATGCATTTTTAATGGCTGTCATTAAGTGTGCACCTAACGGCATCACGACATGGCAGAATTCCTTTAAAATGGCGATTTAGTTGCGCGTTACTTGGGTCTATTTTGTTCCTTGGTAGTTAGCTGTAATGCGCCAAACGGTCACAATCATCACCGCCATGCCAAGGGCAAAGACGATGTATGCGTCGTGCAATCCGCTGCCCACAACTGAAACGATGGTCGTCGCCACCAAGACCCCGATAACTCCGGCGAATTGGCGGGCCGTGCTAATCATTGCCGAACCATGGGTAATCAAATAATCAGGTAATTGATTATTCGCATACGTCGTGGCCGGTAACATCATAAAGGCATTGCCAACTTCCCCAAACGCAGCGAAAATAACTGCCAATACAGCGTTATGCAAGCCAAACGTTAGTGCCAATCCTGCATAACCAATAAAAATACTGGTCGCCCCAATTCGCATAACGACCTTTAGCCCCTTTTGATCAAGCAGCTTGCCTGAACGACGATTCATCACGGCCATCAATGCAGCCGGCGGTACCATCAACAAACCAGACACTAATTTACTGGTGTGTAGGACATTCTGATAATACAACGGCATCAATACTGTCATAACAATCAAAGCGATATATGACGCGCCAGTCAACAGCAATCCTAGCGTAAAACCAGCTTGCTTGAAGACCTTGAAGTCGAGCATCGGTTGTGACAGATTACCTTGGCGGTGTACAAAATACACACTCAAGACGAGGCCAACCATCATCATTGCAATCATACTGATTGGCTGCGTGGTGTGTCCCAACGACTGAATACCAAAGAGTACCATCGCAAACCCGAATAGCCCGATTAATGATGGTACATCCAAATGCACATCTTTCTTCACGATGACGTTTTGTCCGACAAATAGATTGACCAAAAATAGCAAACCAATAACAAGTTCAAAAAATACAAAGACACCTTGCCAATTGAACCATTGGCTGATAATACCGGACACAATTGGCCCGGTGGCTAGAGCAGCCCCCATCACTAAACCAACCATTCCCATGCTGGCACCGCGACTCTCTTCTGGCGTAATCAACATGATGACACTTTGATAACTCGGAAACAAAAATCCAACCGCAGCACCTTCAAGCACACGCCCAAGAATCACCCAGCCAAAGCCAGTTGCGTTAATTGCGATAAACGTTCCTAGCAAAAACATCGCTTGAATACCAGCTAAGAACCACTTGAATGGTACCCGATTCAACAGCCAAGGACTCAGTGGCATCGTCACCGTCATAACCAACATAAATCCAGTGGTCAGCCACTGGACCATTGAGATTGGCACGTTAAAATGGTTAGCCATCACTGGATAAATCGTGGTCATAGCTGATTGGCTAATTGAGAAAGAAAAACTTGTCAGCAACAGCATCCAAACAAACAAGGTTCGTTCGCGCTTACCTAATTGTTTTGTCTCGCTCATTCTGTCCACTCACCATCCGCAATGTCACCCAATAACTCACGTGATGGCACAAAGAATAATTGTCCTGACATGAGTTGTGAGAACGTCAGCAAATAATCAGACATCTCAACCATTTGCGTCAACATTGCCTTGGTAACTGACCAGTAACGTGAATAGCCGATAAAGTACGTTCCTGTCTTGTTCAAGGCTGGTTCTGAGAACGGCACATTCATGCGAACGATTTGACGCTCCTCACCATCAATTTCTACCTTGGCACTCACATTGTGTGCGTTATGGAACTTTTCGTCGTCTTCCAATTCAAGATCATCATACTTGTGCCGGCCAATTGCCTTCTCTTGTACTTCAGTCTTTAATTGTCCCCAGAAGTCCATATCGTGCAACCACTTTTGTGAAAACGCGTATGACCCGTTCACAAATTCAGGGTCCTCGTCACCAATAACCGCGACTTCAGCGGAGTCAGCCGCACTTGGCACCTCAGTCCCGTCAATAAAGCCGATGATGGCGCGACCTTCAAAATTGCGGAAGCCCTTGGTTTCATCAATAACCGTCGTGACATCATGCAAAACGGTCATGTATTGACGCACAACCTCATACACAATTGACATATCATTCGCACGCACGTGGATGAAAATATCTCCCTCTGTCCCAGGCATGCTATATTCAGGCCCCTTAAGTCCCTTGAACTCTTCTAGTTCAGCTGGAACTGGCTTGTTTGGGAACAAGGTTTGCCAAGCAGTATAACTAAAACCGATAGCAACCTTCAAATTCCCGTCTGCTGCACGTACATTCATTGAACGGTTAATCGCTTGTGAACGATCTGCAAATTCCGTGATGGCATCTTGCAGTTCCGCCAACGGCTTTGTGCGGTCCAATCCCAACACCACAAATTCAACGCTTTGACCAACGTCCTTCCAAACGTCTTGTGCCTTTGTATAATCCATTTCAGCCATGATAAGCCCTCCCAAAAGTATAATTGGGCGGTGTCTCAGTTCTATCAAATTAGCAAGTTGCTAAATAAGTGTCATAAAATAATCGGCCAACCATGAATTGAAAGCTTATGACAATTATTTAACCGAGGCATCCGCCACACATACTATTATTGGCACACTTACAAGTAGTTAACACGAAATTCCTTTATAAGGGAATGGTTGCAAGCCTGGTGATGATTATTTCGGCCACCACTTGCATACAAAAAAGCACTACCGTTCAAAACGAACAGTAGTGCTTTTAAGATTAAGCCGCCATACGACGATCTAGAATACGACCAATCTTTGAGATGACGTAATTCAAAGCGAAGTACAAAACAGCTAGTGCAAAGAACATTGCGACAATCGCATTTGGTTCTTGTGCATAAATAATTTGTGCACGATATGTCACTTCAGGCAACATGATAATCGTTGCCAATGACGTGTCCTTAATCAATGACACGAATTGTGACACAATCGGTGGAATCATCTTCTTGTAGGCTTGTGGCAAAATGATGTACCACAAGGCTTGCTTGAAGCTCAATCCGTTTGAAAGTGCTCCTTCAAGTTGCCCCTTTGGTACGGCTACGATACCTGAACGAATAACTTCGGCCAACATTGCTGACTCGAAAATCGTCAAAGCAAAAATCGTAGACGTCATAACACCCAAGTGAATACCAATCTTTGGCAAAGCAAAGTACGTAAAGAAGATAATCAACAAAAGTGGCAAATTACGAATCAAATCAATAATAAAACCAACAATCTTTGATAGATAAGGAATCTTCACGTAACGGATAACACCTAGGACTGAACCGATGATAAAACTCAAAATAACGGATACAACCGCTACCTCAATTGTTACCCATAGTCCCATCAGCAAGAAGCGGATGTTGATCCATGAGAAAGCTGACAAAAATTCACTCATGATTATCCCTCCTTACTCAACTTGGCTTCCAAGTAACGCATGTAGTAACTCATTGGCATCGTCAAAATTAGGTAGAAAATACCAACAATAATGAATGGGCCAAATGTGTCGAACGTTTCTTGTGAAATCATGTTCGCTTGATACATTAAATCCATACCGGCAACGAAGGCCAATACTGATGAGTTCTTGATCAAGTTAATAAATTGGTTTCCAAGTGGTGGGATAACCAACTTAAAGGCTTGTGGCAAAACCACATAACGCATACCTTGCCACCATGACAAACCGTTAGACATCGCACCTTCAAGTTGTCCCTTTGGCACAGCGTTGATACCGGCACGAACCGTTTCAGCGATAAATGCTGACGTGTATAGTGTTAGTCCCAACGTTCCGGCTGCAAAACCGCTAATCTTAACGATGTTTGCAATAACGACGTAGAAGAACATCGTGATAACCAACAATGGGATGTTTCGTACGACTTCAATATAGATACGACCGATGATGTTTGCGACCTTGTTTGGAACCACTTCAAGCAAAGCGAAAATCGTTCCCAAAACTAATGACCCAATCAAAGCGAGCACTGAAGACACAATCGTCCATCCAAATCCACTTAAGAAGTCGCTAGCGTGTGATTGAAATAATGAAATCATTCCTTAGCCAACTCCTTCCAGTTCATACCTTCAACGCCAGAGAACCACTTCTTGGCTAGCTTAGCGTATGTACCATCTTCCTTAATTTCATCGATGGCCTTGTTGACCTTCTTGACCAACTTAGGATTGTTCTTGTCCATGGCAACACCGTATGGTTCCTTCGTGAAAGGACCACCGACAACTTCCAATGACTTTGAACCAGCGGCCATTCCATATAGGATACCGTTGTCAGTCGTCAACGCATCCCCTTGACCGGCCTTCAAGGCAGTCAAAGCAGTGGCATAGTCTGACAAGGCAACAACCTTGGCCTTTGGCGCAAACTTCTTAACCGTTACAGCAGAAGTTGATCCGGCAACCGCCAAGATACGAGCACCTGGCTTGTTCAAATCGTAGATACTCTTGATACCACTATCTGACTTAACCAAAATTGATTGACCAGCGTTAAAGTATGGCTTTGAAAAATCAACCACCTTGGCACGGTCTGGCGTAATTGACATCGTCGCAATGATGGCATCAATATTACCGTTCAACAACATTGGAATACGGGTACCCGAAGTGATTTGCGTCAACTCCACCTTGGCCTTTGGGTTCACACGCTTGGTGATTTCCTTGGCCATGTCCACGTCGAAGCCTTCAAGCTTTCCCGTCTTAATGTTCATCAACCCCATCAACTTGGTGTCACCCTTAACACCCCAGACCATCTTATCGGTCTTCTTAATGCGGTTGTAAGTTTCATTCTTTTTATCGCTAGCTTGAACTGTCGTTGTCACAACACTTCCAGCTAGTAGTGCGATGGCTGCGGTAGCAAGTACCGTACGCCATGTGCGCGTAAACTTGCGACTCATATTCCGCACCTCCCTAGTGGATGATTTGTGACAAGAATTGACGAGCGCGTGGTTCCTTAGGGTTCTCAAAGAACTCTTCAGTTGGAGAGTCTTCCAAGATTTCACCGTCAGCCATGAAAATAACACGGTCGGCCACTTGCTTAGCGAAGCCCATTTCGTGCGTCACAACCAACATCGTCATACTTGAATCAGCAGCGATTTCGCGCATAATCTTCAAAACATCGTTAACCATTTCTGGGTCCAATGCTGACGTTGGTTCGTCAAACAACAAGGCCTTTGGCTTCATTGCCAATGAACGGGAAATCGCGATACGTTGTTGTTGTCCACCTGACAACGTTGAAGGCATCTTCTCAGCCTTATCAGCCAAACCAACCTTCTCCAACAATTCCATTGCAATTTGCTTGTTTTCTGCTTCATCGCGCTTCAATACCAAGCGTGGTGCCAACATAATGTTTTCTAGCACTGTCTTGTTAGCGTACAAATTAAAGTGTTGGAACACCATCCCCACGTTCTTACGCGTACGGTTCATGTCCGTCTTGGGATTGGCCAAATCTTGACCGTTAACAATCAATTGTCCTTCTTGAACTGGTTCCAAACCATTCACGGTACGAATCAAAGTTGACTTACCTGATCCTGAAGGACCAAGCAAAACAACAGTCTCACCAGCTTCAACTTTAAGGTTAATATCCTTCAAAGCATGGAAATCTCCATAGTACTTCTCGACGTCCTTAAATTCGATCATCGACATTTGGGTTGCCTCCTATTTGATAATTCTCTCAATTTAAATTATCTCTCTATAAATAAAAACCCGCCGCGATTACTCGGGACGGGTCGCTACTGTAATAATAGTCTGTAAGTTACGATAGTGTCAAATTCTTTGTTAGCTTTGTTAACAACAAGTATGTTTGTTCACAATTCCTTTGCTTTATAGGCTAATTCGACCGCTAAATGGTAGTCATCGCGGCGTGTTTGTAGGTTAGCGCGACCGCGCACCTTTCCTTCACCACCTAAGATAACCGCCGAAGCAACGAACAACTCATATGATTCCATCGCCAACGCTACTGGCTGTAGGCCAACTGTTTCGATACGTGCCAATCGTTGCGCCAACATCTCGTTCAAGCCACCATAGATGGCCAGGCCACCACGCTCCTTTTCCAAACGGAAGTAAGGTAGCGGTGTACCAGGATGGTTCGCATAAATGACATCATGGTCAGCCGCCAAGTAGGCCATTTGCTCATCTTCTGACAAGCCACCATAATCTTTGGTCATCAGACCGTTTGATTGGAGTTGTTCAGCAACCTTTGTTAACTCAGCTTGCATATCCGAATCAGTCACGGCACTAGCTGGCAAAACGTGTTGACGGCCATACAAACCATTTGCTGGTACAAACGGTGTTGCCGGACGTTGCGTCTTATCCGCATCCGCTGGCTTACCCCCCAATAGATTTTCAACTTTGGGTGATAAATCCCATTTGAACGTTTTCTTCGTAAAATAGTAGACAACATTCAAAAAGGCAAAGTAAGCAATCACGATAAAGGCCAGCAATAGCCCCAAGCCACGCAAATAAGCAGCGTTCTTCAGGTGCATAATTGCCAAGTACAAAACGTAGAAATTACCCACTGACGCTAAGATTGTATACACTTGACCCTTCCACTTTGTGTTGACATTAAAGAAGCCAAGATAATGATTCAATAAATCCAAAATGGTCAACATTAGTTTGTGCCTCCATTATCCGCAGGCGTTTGTACCGTTGTGGCTGAACTTGAAGAAACAGCACTCGAACTAACCGCTGATGACGATGACGCCACACTGCTACTTTCGCCACGTGATGAACTAACCGCGCTTGATGACACTTCGCTTGAAGAAGAAGCTTCACTCACGACTGCTGACTCTTCAACTGCTTCAGAGGTTGAAACCTTCGCACGGCTCTCTGACGCGTCACTTGATGACTTCTCAGATGACACGCTACTTTGTTTCTCTTGTGTCTCACTCGATACCGGCGTTGACACAACTGAAGACGCTTGTTTTGGCGCCCCGTTAGACGTATTCGTTGAGACATTAACAATCGCGTTCGCTGCGCTCAATGCCAAAATAATTGAAACTAAAGCGACCGGTGTGATAAACGGTGGTGTGCGATATGCCATGAGTTCCTCCTTATATCGTCAAAGCTATCCTTGAACAACTTCTTTTACAATGTCATCAATTGCCTGCTTAGTTGTCTGCCAATCATCATTGACAACAACTTTGGCAACGTTAGTTAATTCAGCTGGTAATTGCGTATCACGCTGGTATTCGTCACTAGCTAGGCGTGCCTTAACCACTGCAACATCATCACCACGCTTTTCCAAACGTGTTAATAATTCTGATGATTCACTAACCGTTAAGTAAATAACAACTGCTTCATCTGGTAGTTCACGCGCATAAGTAATTGCGCCGGCTGTATCAAGCACAATTGTAATAAATGGGTTCTTTTCCCATGCACGTTCCAAGCCTTCGTGTGATGATCCGTAACGGTAGTGTGAGTATTCAACACTTTCGAGATAGTGGTTGTCGCCAAAACTAGCGTCGTTTTCAAAATAGTAATCTACTTGATCAACTTCACCATCACGTGGTGGTCGCGTTGTGTGCGTAATCACCTTAGGCATCTCGTAAAACTCATTCAAATAATTAGCAACGGTCGTCTTACCCGTGCCAGTGTTACCCGTTAATACAAATACTCTGCGCTTCATAATCCCAAAATGCCTCTCTGTTTTCTTAATAGACTTCATTATAAAACCCTGAGCTTAAGTTGGCTTAAGCTCAGGGCAAAATTATACTTATTCTTTACCACCATCTTTACCACCAATTGGCAAACGCATCACGCGCCCAATAATCACCATCAAGATGACCACAATCACAACCTTAACGATTGTTGGCACAACGAATGCAATCAAACCAGTTGCGACCGCTGTTTCTATTGACATCTTAGCAACAAACGCTAACCACAACGTACCGAAACCAAGTTGTAGAAAGGCCGCAATCAAATTCCAAAGGAGCATCGCCGGCCATGAACGACCCAAACTAGCACCGAGGCCAATGACCAATGGAAATAGCAACATCCCAATTAAATAACCACCGGTTGGTCCAATAACGATCCCAACACCTGACGTCCAGCCAGCGTAAACCGGCATACCAATCATCCCCAAAAGCAAATACACTGCAACCGCCGAAAATGAAACGCGGGTTGCTGCAATTGACGCAATCAACGGAATAATAATAGTTTGCACCGTCAGGGGCACAATACCCGTTGGAATTGATAAGGGTGCCAAAATAGCAATAATTGCAGCAAAGACTGCTGCCAAAACGAGTTGGCGTGTTTTCATGAAATCACCCATCCTGTCATTGTTAGTTTCGTGATTTCACCTGAGTAAAATGTTTGACGTTGACCATTAACGTCCACCACTAGACCACCATCCGCACTCACATCCTTAGCAATGCCGGTAATCGTTTGATTACCAACCGCCATTTCAACTGGCTGACCAATCACCAACGACCGTTGCCGATATGCCGTCATGACTTGCGTCGCATCTAATGAAAAATAGCGAACAAAATAATTTAATAACGTCGCCGCAAGTCGATTTCGGTTTACCATTTGGTCAGTCAGTGCACCAGCTTTCTGTGCAATCTCATCTGGATAGTCAGCCGGATTAATGTTTAGTCCAATTCCGATGACCAAAAAGCCATCATCGCCGGTCGTATTTGGCACCGCTTCTACTAGAATGCCGGCCACTTTTCGTTGGTTGTAGTACAGATCATTGACCCACTTGATGCCAACCTCAACACCAATTTCTTGCGAAAGTGCTTCGGCCGCTGCAACTGCAATCCCCGTCGTCACCTTACCGGGTGCCAACGTTTTCATATCAGCCCATGGCCAAATTAACGTTAGGTAAAGCCCCGTTGCTTGTGGTGAATAATATTGGCGTCCATGCCGACCATAACCCGCCGTCTGTTCATCTGCCACAAGCGCCATTGGACCAATTACGTCTCCCGCTGTAATCAATCGTTTGGCGGCTGTGTTAGTTGAATCAATCGTCGTAAACGTCTCTACCGACATGGTTTCTGGTGTCTGTAAGTATGAAAGTATAGCGGTCTTATCCACGTCTTAGTCCCCCAATTATCCCCCAGGCTGTATCACCCCTTAATCATACCGTGGTACACACTAAAAAACCAGACGTCCCAAGCGGTTCGTCTGGTTATTCTTATTGTAATGAAATTGCCCGTTCGTGGCGTCGCACCTCCGCCACAATTGGTGCGACAAGCGGGCGAAAACGTTGCGGCAAATCAATACGATGATTTTTCGTCTCTTCCAACCCTTGAATATGTTGTTGGTTGATATCGTGATCAAACTTTTTGATAAACCAAACCATCAGCCTGTGCCACCATTTTAACTTTTCGGGGTTAACAGCGCCCTGTAATTGATAAAAATGGACGCGCTGTTGTGCCGGATAATCAAAGTTTTGCGTGCATATACTTCTGAAATACTCACGATCAATCGGGTGTAACCCAACCGAGAAAAAGATGATTTCGCAAGCATTCAGATTAGCCAGCTCACTATTAATCAAGTTTGCAATCCTAATATGGCCATTAAAAATCGGTCCACCAAAGATAATCGTATCGTACGTCGACAAGTCTAAGGCGCCAATTTCGTCTAAACGATATTTGCTGATGTGCAACTCCTCTGCAATCCAAGCGGCATAAGTTGCGGTATGTCCATATTTTGTATCGTAAATTATAACCGCACTCATAGCCAACCCTCCTGCGTCTAATTTCCATTAGGATACAGGATGAAACTATGATTCTGTGCGCAACGTTTGACCAGTCTTAGAACTACTTGTTGAACAGTCCCTTGAAGAAGTTAACCAATGGGTTCCAAATGTTCGTCACGAACCAGTTGGCCGCTTCCTTCACATCTTCAGAGTTCGCGAAATCCTTGGCCTTCGCCATGATATCACCTGCTGAATTTTCAAGCTTATTAGACAAGTCCTTAGCGTTATCAACAAAGGCCTTTGAGTCTGAAATTGGGGCGTTCGCCACACCAACTAAAGCTTGACCCATTTGTTGTACCGCTGCTTCAGAAGTCTTACCAGCAATGCCTTGCTTGTCCAAGTTAACGTTCAATTGGTTGATCGCAATGTTGACCGTAATGTTTGTACCATCTTGCTTCTTCTCAGCCAATTCGCCGGCCGTTGTGGTAACCGCTGACGTTAGCTTACCAGGGTAGCTACTGTCATTAGCATTTTCGTTAACCGCCGTTTGTGTTGCGCTCAACATGTCATTGGCTGCCGTCGTGTTACTTTCATCCAAATTAATCCCATCAGTGGCCAACGCCTTGTACACACCAGCCAATGCGGCCTCACCAGAAACCTTTGAGTTAGCCGTTACCGTGATGATGACATCATTCACACCAGCCATCGTTGCCGCCATCGCGTATTGTTGTGACGTCACTTGGGTAATGTTGTTTTGCCCGTTATAGTCCTTAATATTAACCAACGTGCCAGTACCAGGTTCGGCTGGCGCAATTGATACTGAACTAATCATGGCGCTATCCGCAACACCTGAAATATTCAGGTATGTCGCTGCGTCAGCACCAGTTGTCGTTAACTTGGTGTAATTATCCGTTACGCCTAGCGTTGAAGCCAACGTAGACTGATCAGATGCACCTGCACCATACACAACATATGACTTTGACAAGGCACGATTTTGTACGTTCGTTGTACCAGCTGCTGACACCACTGTCGTTGGCGTAACAAAGACAGTGGTCGTAACTGCTGTAGCACCAATCAATGATGTTGCCAATAGAATCGTCGTGATGACCTTACTCGTTTTCATTGTTAAAATCTCCTCGAATATTATGTTACACAATTGTAACACAACCAACCTAAAACAAAACTTATCGTCGGTAATAAATCCGTTTTGAATTGTGAACTTTTTTTGAATTTTTTATAGACAGACTGTGCATTCCGCCTTTTGACACTGACAAAGTGTTAGTATAAAAAGGAAATAATTGTCTTAGATTGATAAAGGAGACGGCTAATTATGCAAAGGGCAACCAAACTCGCATTGTTAGTCGCTGTCGCCGGCACAACGCTGACAACAACGACTGGTTTTGCAGGTACAGCAACGCAAAACATTCCGAATACAACCACAGCGACTTCAGTTGCCGATTCAGCTATCAGCGAGCCGTCAGCACCTGATTCAACATCAACACCTGCTAGCACCGAATCGAGCGTCGTGACATCAGAGGCTGTTGATGAACCATTGTTCATTGTATTACCAAGTTCAGCAATTGATTCAGTGGCACCAGCAGCTTCCGTGACCAGCGCAAGCACAGCCGACATTGATTCTTCAGCTGTCGATGTCGTTACCTCAAGTGAAACAGATTTGAACATTAGCCTACCCGCAGTTTTGCCTGGCGAAAAGTCGTTGTTAACTTCAGCAACTTCGGCAGCCTCATCAGTTGCTAGTGGTTTACCTAGCACTGACCTTGTCCAATTAATGACGGACATTTCAATTGTCGATAACGGCTCACAAGCCACGAAGCCGGCTGAAAAGGTTGTCGAAGCGGTTGGTAGTGATGCAACGACCCCTTCTGAGGACGCCGGTAATAAGGTACAAGTTTCGACGAACGAAAAAGCCCCCGTTTCAGCAACAACTAGCACGCACTCACAATCAACTGCGAATGCCACGAACGTTTCTGAAACTAATGGGGATGTCATTAAGACTAGCATTCACGTCGTTCCAGCCCAACAAACGGACACTGAGACCAATTCGGCTAACGTGCCGAGTGTTAAAACACCTTCCTCAACTGAAAAGAACATCGCGCCTGATCAAGGTAACCAAACGATTAATGTCGTTCAAACGGTTGCTGTAAAGGCAAGCAATCTCGCCGATGATGTTTTGCCAAAGGCGGCCTATCAATTCGCCTGGACGCCAATTGCCTTCGTTGTGGTCGTCGTGACAATCGCCGCCTGGGCCGTTGCCTACTACACGATTTTGCGTCGCCAAAAGATGCGCGAATATCAAATTTTAATGCATGACTAATAAAAAGCACTCGCAAAAAATCTTGCGAGTGCTTTTGTTTTGCTTAAATTAGTCTTCGACGTTAGCCAATTCGTACATTGATTGTGCAAAGATTGCCATTGCACGCGTTAAATCTGAAACTGGGTAGAATTCGTCTGCTTGGTGCATCGTATCAGGCACACCTTCGAACATGGCACCAAAGGCAACACCACGCTCCAACAAACGACCGAACGTACCACCACCGATAACTTGCTCACCAGCTGGCAAACCAGTTTGATCACGGTAAACTTGCAACAACGTCTTAACTAGTGGATCATCACCAGGAACGTAGTGAGGCACTTGTGCGTGACCTTCTTGCTTAGCCGTTGCTTCAAAGCCTGCTGGCAATGAGGCAGCCACGTGACCTTCGATTTCTTCAGCCGTCGTGTTTTGTGGGTAACGGAAGTTCGTGTTTACGAAACCATCTTCTCCATCAGTAAAGCGTTGGATACCAACGTTCATTGACAAGTCGTGCATCAAATCATCGTGCGTCTTAGCACCAATCTTTTCAGCAACCGTGTCATCGTGCAATTGCGTTCCCAAGAACGTCAAGAAGCCCTTAGCGTTGCCACCAAAGTCTTGGTCTTGCAAGAAGTTAGCCAAGTAAGTACCAGCGTTTTCACCAGTTTCAGGCATCGCACCGTGAACTTGCTTTCCATAGAAAGTAAATGTCACTTGGTTACCATCAACCTTAGCTTCACCCTTAACACGCTTTTCAGCGGCCAAGTAAGCATCCATAGCTGAAACCAAAGCAGCAGTATCTGCAGCTTCAACAACAGCAACAGCAGTTCCAGGCACCATGTTTGGACGTGAACCGGCTGAGAATGAAACCAACTTCAATGAACCACCTTGCGTACCAGCAAAGCGCGTTACGATTGAAACGTTACCCTTTTCACCGTTGATGATTGGGAATTCAGCGTCAGGTGAGAATCCCATCGTTGGCATACCGTAGTCCTCAAAGAACTCATCCATACCAGTCCAGTCAGACTCTTCATCGATACCCATAACCAAAACCAACTTGCGCTTCAAGTCCAAGTTCAAGTCCTTGATCATCTTCATTGCATAGTAAGCAGTGAATGAAGGTCCCTTATCATCTGATGCACCACGGGCATACAAGCGACCATCTTCAATTACTGGAGACCATGGATCCTTTGTCCAACCATCACCGGCTGGCATAACGTCCAAGTGACCGATAATTGCAACAGTCTCTTCAGCGTCTTCAGGTCCCAATTCTGCGTAGGCAACCAAGTTCTTGTAGTTACCCGTGCGGAATCCGTCACGCTTAGCAAATTCTTCGAACTTCAACAAAGCTTCCTTAGGACCAGGTCCCAAAGGTGCATCTTCCGTTGCAGCCTCGTCATCACGAACAGACTTAATTGCCAACATCTCCTTCAAGTCTGTCAACAATTCATCTTCATACTTCAATGCTTCTGCACGCCATTGCGTTGTCATATCTCATTGACCTCCACTGTCATATTGGTTGTAATTATACGCCATTTTATAAAGAAATGCAGACTTTAATCAATATTATGCATGATGGCTAACCTTCCGTCAGTCATATTTTCTTCATGTTCAATACTAATTGTGAACGCTTACAGAACGCTTTGTAAATTTCCGCTTTTTCGTATTTTCTAGTGATATTATGAACAAGCATTAAGCAATTACATTTTATATACACAGGAGTTAGCTTCATGGATGCAAAAGTTCAAAAGGACGAATTTGCTAAGCTTACACTGATGGATCGAATCTCATATGGTTTGGGTGACTTCGCTCAAAACTTGGTTTTCGGTACTGTTGGTGGATTCTTGCTATTCTTCCTTACTACGGTTAACGGTATTTCAGCTGCGGCTGGTGCCACAATTTTCTTGGTTGTTCGTTGGATCAACGTTGTTTGGGATCCTTGGGTAGGTGCTACGGTCGACAAGTCACATCCTAAGGGTGGAAAGTACTTGCCTTACCTACGTAACTTCGGTATTCCGCTAGTTATCTTGGCTGCCTGCTTGTTCTTGCCAGTTGGACAATGGTTCCTTGCATTTAAGGTGCCATATGCCTTCTTGTCATATATGGCAACGGCCATGGTTTACTCATTCGTTAACATCCCATATGGTGCCTTGAACGCATCATTGACGCGTGATAACGATGAAATCGCAAAGTTGACGACGGTTCGTATGACGTTGGCTAACATCGCGAACTTGTTGGTTTACACTTGCTTCCCTATCTTCGTTCAATTGGCTACGTCAGTTGGTCGTGAGTCAAAGGATATCGGAATGTTTGGAATCCACATGAACTTGGGTGACTACTCATCAGCTCAATCAGCTGGTGCTTGGTTCAAGGTTTATGCCGTATACATGGTTATCGGATTCTTGGCTTTGATGGTTACTTACTCAAAGACGAAGGAACGCGTTTTGCCTGCTGAAGATGAGCCTGAAGTAAAGTACTCAGACTTGTTTGCTGAGTTGAAGCGTAACAAGCCTTTGCGAATCTTGGGATTGTTCTTCTTGGTTGGCTTTACGTTCATGTTCTTCGGAAACACTGTATGGCCATTCTTCTTGCAATACAACATCGGTCACTCAGAGTGGAACGGTTCAATTTCATTGATCGGTTCAATTCCTGGAATCTTCTTGGTCTTCTTGTGGCCTAAGATTCGTGCCAAGGTTGGTAAGAAGCAATTCTTCGCTTTGTTCTTGGCTATCTTCATGGTTGGTTCTGTTCTTTTGTGGGCATGGACTAAGAACCCTGAAAACATCGCTATGGGTTACGCTGGTCGTTTCTTCCAACAATGGGGATTGACTTCAGCTACTGGATTCATGTGGTCATTGGTTCCTGAAGTTGTTACTTATGGTGAGTACACTTCAGGTAAGCGTGTTGCTGGTATCATCAACGCCATCATGGGATTGTTCTTCAAGATTGGTTTGGCTTTGGGTGGTATCATCCCTGGTTACATCAACGCCGCTACTGTATTTGACGGTACTAAGAAGATCCAATCAGCTACGACTTTGATGGGATTGCAATGGTCAATGATCTGGTTGCCAATCATCATGGCTGTTCTTGCCATCTTGGTAATCATGAAGTACCCATTGACTGACGAAGAAGTTAACAAGATGAACCACGAAGTTGAGGCTCGTCACAAGAAGTAATTTCTTGGTTAACAATTAAGTTAGTTAATAAAAACGACGTGAATGTCAAAATTCACGTCGTTTTTTTGTGTCGTTATTACAGATTTGATTGAATACGAGCCATGTAGTTTGGCAAGAAGTCAGCAATGAATGATGGCTTCACCACATAACTGTGTCCTGCCATCTCTTCGGCGATTGCTGAGTGTGCATAAACGGCCGCTTGCACAGCCTTGGTTGGGTTTGCTTTGAACTGGGCTGTAAAGCCAGCGATTGTACCCGCTAGCACATCACCCATCCCACCAGTCGCTTGGTAAGCACCGCCAATTTGCAATTGCTTTTGATCATCCTTGGTGTAGATAATCGTGTGGTGTTGCTTAAGGACCAGCACATCAATGTTCAAAATTTGGCGTTGTACCTCATTCAATTGGTGCTCTGCTTGATAGTTTAATTGCACCCCACTCAAGCGCGCCCACTCCATTTGGTGTGGCGTCACAATCGTGAACGTGTCACGTGGGAACGTCATATTCTGCTCAGCCATAATAGTCAATGCTGAACCATCAACAATCAAAATTTGGTTTTCCGTAACAGCTTGCAAAACTTGTTGCACTAATTGCACCGCAAAACCATCTGTCCCCATACCAGGGCCTAATAGAATCACATCGTTATTAGCAATCGCTGTCATCAAATCCGCATTATTACGCCAGTCCACAAACATGGCTTCTGGTGTACGCGTGTGTAGCGGTGCCAAATTGATCAAATCTGTTGCAACCGTCGTTAGCCCTGCACCAGCGCCAACAACCGCACCGGCTGCCATCAAAATGGCCCCACCGTATTGGATATTACCCCCGATTAGTAAAACGCGACCAAACGTCCCTTTGTGGCTGTCGTCAGGTCGACGCACAATGACCTCGTGCAATATTTCTGATTTCAATTCACTAATCATGCCGTTTCTCCAATTTTTGTAAGTGTTACCTAATTATAACGCGCAAAAACGTAAATTTGAAATCGTCCTGTTTCATTCATGAAATGTCAGTTGCATTATGGTCAATCTTCAGGAAGAATTAACGATATACAGGGAGGAACGCAAATATGTTAAATATTGCCTACGTCGGATTTGGTAAAAGTACGAACCGCTACCATATCCCCTATTTAATGGAACGCCAAGACCGTTTCAAGATTAGCCGTGTCGTGACCCCAACCTTGGGCAAGCGTCCCGACGAACAAGCTGCTTTGGAAGCAACTGGTACAAAATTCTCAACTGATATCGCTGACATTATTAACGATGAGTCGCTCGACTTAGTGGTGGTGGTCACCCCCGCCCCTAGTCATTATGACGTTGCTAAGCAATTGCTACTTGCTGGTAAAAACGTGCTTGTCGACAAGCCAATGGTTGAAACGTTGGCTCAAGCCGAAGAGCTTGTGACGCTTGCGCGCGAACGCCAGCTCTTCTTTATGCCATTCCAGAACCGTCGTTTCGATAGTGACTTTCTGACGATTCAACACGTGCTTGATGCCGGTTATGTTGGCCGTCCAGTTGAACTGGAGTTGCATATGGATCATTATCGCCCTAACGACGGCGTTAAACTGGGTACACCTATCGACGGTTCATGGTACGGACACGGTGTTCACTTGGCCGATCAAATCGTCGCCCTTTTCGGTTCGCCGGACCGTGCCACCTATGATTTACGTGCCACACGTGAACCGGGTGCAACCATCGACGATCAATTTGAAGTGAACATGTTTTATGGCGATACTTTCAAAGCCACGGTGCAAGCAACTGAACTAGCTGCGGTCGCCTACCCTAAGTGGGTGCTACACGGTACCAAGGGCACTTATATCAAGCACAATATCGATCAACAAGAATATGATTTGAAGACCGGGATTATGCCGGGGATGCCTGGATTTGGGGATGATGCGCCACAAGATTTCGGTGTTGTCACTTACTACAACCAAAATGGCGACCGCATTGAAAAGGTCATCCCAACCATTCACGGTGACTACGGTCGTGTTTACGACACTGTCTATGACACGCTAGTCAACGAGGCACCAAAGTTAGTGTCTGATGAACAAATGCTGACAGTTATCGAGCTTTTAGATGCCGGTTATACCGACCCAAAGCCCCACGTAACAACCTTTGAGCGCTACTAAAAATTCATCACATCTTTTTCAAGGGTTTATCCTTGTAAGCGGTTATATGTGGTGTTAATATAATGGTGTACCAAAGGAAAGGAAGGTAAAGGATTTGAAAGAAGTTCTTAATTCGACCTCTATCACGACTCTACCTACCAAATTCCATGCGGGCCTGTCACAGTAATGACGCAAGATAATTAACGTATTGTTTTTAAAAGAGATAAACACCTAAGTCATGTATTGACATCTCTTGCGATCATTAGCATCGGTCACTTCGACAAAGTACGATAACCTTTTTAAGGCGTAAGCATGTACGGCGATTCGAAGGCTGCTCCTGACACGGTCTGCTTTTCAAACAGATAGACATGGATGCGGTAGAGATAGAGACGGTGAGTTTGGTTGCGACCATACCCTAGCGACAGACGTTTAAAACTGCAGATTAAACTTCTAGGGTGGTCCATCTACAATTGAATACAGGGTGGCGGAGTAGCGTCTTCCTTGTTACGTGTCGCAAAGCGTAACGAAAGTTTACCGCGGGTCAACGTACCGGCGGTTTTTGTTTTGTCTTTAAGTTGGTTAGTGGTGTGTGTCCTCCCTAACAAAAAACGACTAACCCGCAAGCGAGTTAGTCGTTTATTTTTTATAGTGTCATGCGATACTCTTGCAAAAGCCCTTCGCGTACACCTGATGCTGAGAAGATGACCTTGTCAGCACCAGTGCGTGAAATCAACTCTACCAATGGCAATAAACCACTGATAATGATGTCTGCACGGTTGGCTTCTGTACCCAACACTTCAGCACGTTCTGCGTGCGTCATGTTGGCCATCTCATCAAACGTCTTCAAAACTGATTCCGTCGTCATCTCGTAGCCGTGGAAGTTTGAATCCGCTGGCAAGCCGTGACGCAAACGGTCAAGACGGGCCAATGAACGGTTCGCGCCACCCAACAAAATGATTGGCAACGTCGTCGTGTCTTCCAACCATGGCAAGTGGTCGTATTGATCAGAAACGTATTGTGAGGCGCGCTCAATCAAACTTGGATCAATCTTACCTTCCCCATTCAAGTGGAACTTCTCTGACAAGTTAACCGCCCCAAATGGCAAACTGATAAAGTTCGCGGCCATGCGTTCTTCAATACCAACCAACTCAACACTAGCACCGCCAGTATCAAGCAACCAGGCATCTGAAATATCCAAGGCTGAAACAGCCCCAAGATAGTCGTAATAAGCTTCTTGGTCACCCGTTAGCACACGGATTTCAACGTCGACGGCACGGTAAACACGGTCCAAAAAGTCCGCTTGATTCGTTGCCTCACGCACAGCTGCGGTTGCAATACCAACAACTGAGACGCCTTCATATGCCATATAGTCATCACGGAACTCAATCAAAGCATCAACAACGCGAGTCATTGCTGCTTCAGTTAGTTCACCTGCATTTTGATCCATCCCCTCAGCCAAACGCGTATCTAACTTACGACGCTTAAGCTCAACGAACGTGCCATCTGCTTGTAGTTCTTCAACAACCATTCGGGTTGAGTTTGACCCCAAGTCAATGACTGCCAAATAGCTCATAATTTATACCCCTCTAAGGATTAACCCCAGTATTGGATGCCCATTGCGTTACGGACTTCGTTCATCGTTTCTTGCGCCTTAGCACGTGCCTTGTCAGAACCGTCGCGTAGCATTTGCAATACGGCGTCCTTGTCTTCAGCATACTTAGCACGACGCTCACGCATAGGTGCCAATTCGGCGTTCAACACTTCGAACAAGTACTTCTTGATCTTCATGTCGCCCAAGCCACCAGCTTGGTATTGCGCCTTCAATTCAGCAACCTTTTCGGTATCCTTATCAAAGATATCCAAGTACGTGAAGACCATGTTACCTTCAACGTGACCAGGGTCTTCAACACGGATGTGCTCTGGGTCAGTGTACATTGACTTAACCTTCGTCCACAACGTATCTTCGTCGTCACTTAGGTAAATGGCATTGTTCAATGACTTTGACATCTTGGCGTTACCATCCAAGCCAGGAATACGACCTTGACCCTTTGGTGGGAATACACCTTGTGGCTCTACCAAAATACCTTCACCGTAGTAGTTGTTGAACGTACGTACCAATTCACGCGTTTGCTCCAACATCGGCTCTTGGTCATCACCAACTGGCACAACTTGTCCCTTGAACAAAGCGATATCAGCAGCTTGTGAAACTGGGTAGATGAAGAATCCAGCAGGAATACTCTCACCGAAGCCCTTTTGTTGAATCTCAGTCTTCACCGTTGGGTTACGTTGCAAACGAGCGATTGAAACCAAGTTCAAGAAGTATTCTGTCAATTCTGACAACTCAGGCACAGCTGATTGTACGAAAATCGTTGACTTGCTTGGGTCAATACCAACAGCTAGGTAGTCCAACGCAACTTCCAACAATGAGTTGTGAATCTTCTCGGGATCGCGCGCGTTATCAGTGAACGCTTGCTTGTCCGCAATCATAATAAATGGTTCGTAGTCGCCTGAATTTTGCATTGCGACACGGTTTTTCAAAGAACCAACGTAGTGACCAATGTGCAACTTTCCAGTTGGACGATCACCAGTTAGCAAAACTTGCTTTTCTGCCATGTTTTCCATCTCTTTCTATCAACGGTTCCCCGTCAAAACTAATTCGTCATTGTTCATTGTAAGAGTTTTTACACCCGATAACAAGCGTACAAACTACCTGTTTTCTAATCACCTAAAACACTAATATCTAATGTCTCTTGCACGTCGCGAATCAAGCCAGAAACCGGCCCAACACTAATTAGAGTCAACGCGTGCATGGCGCGGGATGCCAAGGTGTACAACAAGCCGGTTGCTTCACTGTCAGGATAATTCGTTTGTGACACATCGTATCCAATTACCGCATCAAATTCCAATCCCTTAGCCAAATATATTGGCATAACGACGAAGTTTGATGTGCGCGTGCGATCACTTGCTTGGAGCAATTGAAACTTTTCGGGATACTTACGCAGCATGCGGGCAACTGCCTCAGCTTGATCTTGGGTTTTGGTCAAAATTGCCACTGTTCGGTGCTCCGCCTTCAGCTCATCAACCGCCTGCCAAATCATCTGCTCTTCTTCATCCGCCGTCGTGACAATTAACTTTGGCTTTCCACCTGGGCGAGTGAACGCCATGATGTTATCGCCGTCCGGTAACAGCGCTTTGGCAAAGTCCATGATTTCTTGCGTTGAACGGTACGCCTTGTTCAACGTAATCAAGTTAGGGTGAGTCGCCTTGAATGCTTGGCTGTACTTGGCCAACAAAGCAGCCGGTGTCTCAACATCGCGGAACAGCGCCTGCTCAGAATCCCCAAGCACCGTAAACTTGGCCGCTGGGAACGCGTGCTTCAAGTACAACAATTGTGCCATGCTGTAATCTTGCATTTCATCAACGAAGACGTAGAACATTGACTTATTCGTCCCACCACCCGTAATCAAATCGCGTAAGAATAGCATTGGCGCTGCATCTTCCAAGTCAATGCGGTGATACTCCAGCTCACGTAGGAAGCGATCACGCTTGGCTAGCCACCATTCGGTATCCAACTCAGAACGCTCGGCCATGTAGGCCAAAAAGTCACCATATTGGTTATAGATATCAAAGAAGTGCATGTTGTACAACGCATCATCGACAACCTGGAATTCACGTTGCAACAATCGCTTCGCCGCGATGTTGATTGCGTCACCCATTTCTTCTTCTTCGGCAACTTGCTCAGCCAGCTCATCTCCCAGCAAATCACGATACTGTTGGTCATCCAAGTTATTCAACTCTTCCAACACCCAGTCTTCATTCACCAATTGATCAATGCGACGTTCCAAACGCTCCATAAAGCGCTTTTGCGTCATTTGGATACGTTCACGAACCGAGTAATTATCTGAGAACTCAGCAAACACACGGGTCATGGCTTCTTTACCAAAGAACACTTCATCTTCAAAGTAGATATTGTCAAAGCGCAATGTCTCAGGTGTTAGTTGCTCAACAAAGGCCGTCAAATCATCAACGACTCGGGCACTCTCCAGTTTTTCACGAACCTTAAGACTGGCCACCGTTGTTTCACTCTGACCGATTTCATAACGTTCAAATAGTGTTTGTACTTGTAATCCCTGTAGACGTGCACTAAAAAATTCAGCCAGCGTCACTTGGCGCATGTTGCGTTCACCCAAAGATGGCAAAACATCAGCAATATAGCTTGAGAACAATCGGTTTGGTGAGAACAATACAATCTGGTCCGAATTCAATTCTTCACGCGCATGGAATAGCAAAAACGCGATGCGTTGCAGAATCGCTGAGGTCTTACCAGATCCGGCGACACCTTGCACAACCAGCAAATCACTCGTCGTATCACGAATAATTTGATTTTGTTCTTGTTGAATCGTCGCCACGATATTACGCATGGTCAAGTCGTTTTCTTGTCCCAAGGCGTATTGCAACATTTCATCACCGACAGTTTCATTGGTATCAAACATGTTGACGATTTGCGCATCTTCAATCGTAAATTGACGCTTCTTTAGTAGTTCCGCTTCCTGTTCACCCATTGGTGTGGGATATGTCACAGCACCAAGTGTTCCGTTGTAGTAAATTCCACTGATCGGCGCACGCCAATCGTAAACGAGAAAATCACCAATCTTATCCTGCACTGAGGCTAAGCCGATATACAAGGTATCTTTATCGCCCTCTTCATCAATATCGACGCGACCAAAATACGGACTAGGTCGTAGCATCGTCAGCGTATCGACAGTCTTTCGCATAATGTTTTCTGTTTCAGTTACACGGGCCACGATGTTACGTTGCTGTTGGATTTCGGCATTCGTTTCCATCGCATCATCGACTTCGAAGGTGTTAATTGACGTATTGGCAATATAGTTTCCTTCAACGGCACGTGTTTCTGAGTGAGCTTGCGCATAGGCTTCCTTAGCACGTTCGAGTTGCCCGTCGATTTCGACAACCACTTTATCGAGCCGCTTTTGTTCAGCGGGTTGGTCTGCATGCATTTTTCGGCCCTCACTTTCGTATATTCAATTCAACTATTATAACGCTTTTTCACCAGAAAACCGGTGCAAATGGAAAAAGCACCGGGTCTCTCCACCCGATGCTTTACAACCATTTCTCTTTCACCCTCTTAGCCACTCTACCTGCTAAAAAAGGCCAACGTTCAACACGTCGGAAGCGTAAAAAGCTTCTCTACTAACTTTTTAACATAATTTATTGTAAGTATAAAAAGTGAATGATTTCCCTTATAAATGTGAAGAAATTGTGAATATCGCTTTTTAGTAAGTAAAAAACGAGCAACCAGTTCAATACTGATTGCTCGTTAATTTGACCTTTATTAAGCGAAGAAGCCCATATCTGATGCGATTGATGGGTATGAGTACAAGTTGTGCTTAATTGCCCACTTGTCTTGCTTTTGGTTGATGGCTACCGTGAAGTAGTTCAACAACTCATCAGCTTCAGCACTCAATACCGTCGCACCAATGATAACACCCTTTTCGTTCAAGACAACCTTAGCCTTAGCAATTTGCTCCTTGTGACGCCAGTATGCTAGCCAAGGTGTCATGTCGATTGAGTTAACCTTCATGCCCTTTGACTCAGCTTCAACAGCTGACATACCAACTTGACCCAGCTTTGGTGAACCATACACCATCGTTGGAATGGCTGGGTATGAAATTTCTTCTGGCTCAGTACCAGTCAACAAACCAGCTACATAACGCGCCTCATAGGCACCAGTTGGCGTCAACTTTGGCACTGGTGACTCTGCGACGTCACCAACCGCAAAGATATTTGGGTTAGTGGTACGCAAGTCAGACATTACCTTAATACCGTTACCAGCAACTTCAACACCAGCAGCTTCAAGATTCAAATCTTCAGTGTTACCAGCGCGACCAGCAGCGATGAATGGCATGTCACTTGTGACACGACGTCCATCAGCAGCAACGATATCGAAGCGACCGCCAGCGGTTTCTTCAACGGCAGCTGTATCAAAGTTCCAGTGGAACGTGATACCCTTGCTCTCCATTTGCGCAATCAAATCTTGCGTCAAATCTTGATCAAACTCACGCAAAATCACATCGTGCTTAGCCACAACGTGAACCTTTGCGCCGGCTGCTGCGGCAATACCAGCAAACTCAATGGCAATGAATCCAGCACCGATGAAGGCCACTTCTTCTGGCATCTTAGGCAAGTTCAAGAAGTCTTCATTGTCGTGCAAGAATTCATCACCAGGCACTTCCAATCGAGCTGGACGGGCACCAGTGGCAATAATCCACTTGTCAGCCGTAAACGTTTCCGTACCAGTTGAAACCGTGTGCTCATCCACAAAGTAGGCGTGACCATACTTGTGGGTAATGCCGGCATCATCAAGTCCCGCAATCTTACGTGCAGGAACTGGATCCGTGTAGGCCATCTTGTGTTCCATCAAGGCAGGCCAATCAATCTCATTGTGACCAATCAAACCTGTGTGTTGCATCCATTCAGCTTGTTCCTTAGCTTCTACGGCAGCCAAAAGAACCTTCTTAGGATCGCAACCATAATTAGGGCAGGTACCGCCCCAGAGATACTCTTCAACAATAACAACTGATTGCCCAGCTGCTTGCAATGGAAAGGCTGCTGACAAGCCAGCAGGTCCTGAACCAATAACACCAACATTAAAGTGTTCCACGAGTATGCCCTCCTTCTTTTTATAATGTCATTATTTTAACAGTTAACAGCAACCCTTATGCAAAATAAGGGTGTTTTAAACGAGCCCCAAACTAATCACCAACGCTTGATCAAGCTTAGCGATTAAGTGACCCGGCACTAAACCAATTTTATCTTGCAACCGACGCTTGTCGATTGTGCGAATTTGTTCCAATAAAATAACTGAATCGCGTGCAATACCGGTATTCTCTAACTCAGATGGCAAGCCCACGTGGGTTGGCATCTTGGGTTTTGAAATTTGCGCCGTAATGGGCGCAACAATGACAGTCGGCGCGTGCTGATTACCAACGTCATTTTGGATGATCACAACTGGACGTTGCCCACCTTGCTCTGAACCAACTACCGGTGATAAATCGGCAAAGAAGATGTCTCCTCTTTTAATATCATGTCGATTTGCCATACTACTCTCTCTACTTCACTAACTTTCGTGGCAAACGTGGTGACAATCCCGTGGCAATTTCATACGGAATCGTCCCCATCTTGTTTGCAAGGTCAACCAACGTGATTGCCTTATCGCCAACTGACCCAATCAATGTTACCACAGTTCCCACTGGCAACTCTTCTGGTAGCTTGACCATTAATTGGTCCATCGCAATACGGCCAATCAATTCAACTTCACGGCCATCTGGCAACAAAGCGGTCATGCCTTGCAATGCGCGTGGATAACCATCAGCATAACCAACTGGCAACGTGCCGATCCATTCTGGTTCGTCAGTCGTATATGTTGCGCCATAAGAGATTGATGCACCCGCTTCAACTTGCTTCACGTGAACCAACTCAGCCTTCAATGACAAGACCGGTTGAATCTCACGCATGGCCAATTCACCTTGTGATGGGTCAAAGCCATACATGCCGGCACCAACGCGAGCCAAATCAGTACTTGGTTGCTCGTGCCACAATGATGTCCCTGAGTTTGCTAAGTGACGCCAGATATCGGCTGGCAAATCAAGACCATCAGTCAATTCGTGCCAGCGTTGTAATTGTTGCTCAAAGTAAGCTGTGTTGCCACCATCAGCGGTCGCAAAGTGCATTCCAATCGCCTTGAATTCGACGTTTTCTGCATCATTTAGCTTTGCGACGACACGCTCAAGTTCGGCACGGTCACGAATACCAATGCGTCCCATACCAGTATCAACCCCAACTGATGCAATCAATGTCTTATCGGCTGGCAAAAGGTCAAGTGCTTCATCCAACCAGGTTTCACTTGCAACAACGGGCATCAATTCAAAGGTCGCCAAATCAGCAACATACGTAGCCGGTGTTACACCAAGAATAAAAATAGGCTTCTTGATGCCAAAGTGACGCAACCAAATACCTTCGTCAATTGTTGCCACCGCAAACCCATCAACGCCTGCATCTTCAGCTGCCTTAACGATTTGTGGCAAGCCGTGGCCATAAGCATTTGCCTTTACGACGGCAAAAAAGCGTTCGGCGCCGGTCAGCTCACGAATATAAGCTACGTTATGAGCCAGCGCTGACTCGGAAATTTCGAGCCAAGCCGGACGTCGCTCACTGACCGGTTGGTGTAAAGAAGCCAACGACTCCAAAATAACTGAACTATGTACGGTATCACCTGTATGAGAAATTGAAATATGTGCCACCGCCTCGTTTTGCTTGGGGTGCTTAACCATGACTGGTTGTCCAGCTTCGTTTGGAACAATTTCCATATCATGCCAGCGAACTTCGCCACCAATTCCTGTTCCAACGGCCTTGCTATATGCTTCCTTAATTGAAAAGCGGCCAGCCAAGAACTCCATTTGGTGCTTGCCCTTACGCTTATCAAAAACCTCGCGCTCTGCTGGCGTCAAAATGACGTCAATAAACTTTGGTCGGCGTTCCGCCAATCGTGTCACATCACTAATCATTTGGGCATCAATGCCTTGTCCGATTATCATGCTAACTTCCTCCTAGATTATTGTTTCATTATACGCTGTTTATCGTCATTTTACTGTAACATCATTCAACCAAACTAAAAATAAGCAAACAACAATATGCCAGTTTTTAGAGCAATAAAAAACCTCCGTTCAACACAGAATTGAACAGAGGTTTCATTTGTTATTAATTAGTCGTTGTTCTTGATGACAAAGTCACGTGATTGACGACGTGGTGCACCTGAGCGACCGCGTTGTGAACGGTCACCTGATCCAGTGCGTGAACCACGGTCGAATGAACGACGCTCGCGTTGTCCGCGCTCGCCATCACGTCCGTCACGACCACCTTCACGACGGCCACGGTATCCACCGCCACGACGCTCGCCACCTTCGCGACGACCACCACGGTATCCACCACCGTTGCGTGAACCACCGCCGAAGCCAGAACGCTTGCGAGGCAATGGACGCTCACGTGACAACGTGAACTCAGTGTCCATTTCAGCAACGTTAGCAACTGCACCCAACAAGGCCGTTGCCAAAGTCTTGGCATCGTACTTTTCAACCAACTTGTCGATGACTTCTGAGTCAACGGCACCTGAAGTTGCCGCAATGACATCTTCAACTGAATCAGCAGCAACTGACATACGGCCAGCCAATGCTTCTTCACGGGTAGGTGGCTTCAATGGTTGCATACGCTTCTTAGTCAACTTTTCGATGTCCTTCAAGTAGTCCATCTCAGCGTTTGAGATAAACGTTACAGAAGTTCCAGTAGCACCGGCACGACCAGTACGACCGATACGGTGAACGTATGATTCTGAATCTTGTGGAATATCAAAGTTGTAAACGTAGTCAACACCAGAAACGTCCAAACCACGAGCAGCAACGTCAGTGGCAACCAAAATCTTGATCTCACCGTTCTTGAATTGCTTCAAAACTTGTGAACGCTTTTGTTGCGTCAAGTCACCGTGGATTCCGGCAGCGTTAAAGCCACGCAATTCCAAACCACGTGTCAATTCATCAACACGGCGCTTCGTACGACCAAACATGATAGCCAACTTTGGTTGTTGCACATCCAAGATGCGCGTCAACGTGTCGAACTTTTCAAAGTCGCGTACACGAACGTAGAATTGCTCAACCAAATCCGTCGTCAATTCCTTGGCAGCGATTTGGATGTGCTCTGGGTTCGTCATAAATTGCACACCGATACGCTTGATAGCAGGTGGCATCGTTGCTGAGAACAACAACGTTTGGCGTTGATCAGGAACAGCCTTCAAGATTGATTCGATATCTTCAAGGAATCCCATGTTCAACATTTCGTCGGCTTCGTCCAAGACCAAAGTCTTAACGTTAGACAAGTTAATCGTGCCACGGTTGATGTGGTCGATCAAACGTCCTGGCGTACCAACGACGATGTGAGCACCGTGGCTCAAACCATTGATTTGGCGGCGAATATCTGCACCACCAAAGACAGCTTGTACCTTAACGCGCTTATCGCGTCCCAACTTGAATAGCTCATCTTGTGTTTGGATAGCCAATTCACGTGTTGGTGAGACAACAAGGGCTTGTACTTGGTTGCTGTCTGTGTCAATCATTTCCAAGATTGGCAAACCGAATGCGGCCGTCTTACCGGTACCCGTTTGGGCTTGTCCGATAACGTCCTTACCAGCCAAAGTCAAAGGAATCGTTTGTTCCTGGATTGGCGTGGCCTCTACGTAGCCATGCTTCTCGATGGCCGTCAATAGGTCTTGTGTAAGACCCAACTCTGAAAACTTCAAAATATTTCCTCCAGTTGCGATTGCGGAGTCAATCGCGCTCTATATATCGCGAACTACGAACAAAATTCAAACTAGACACAATCCGGCGTCCGTACTGCGTTTGATTTTGGCAACAGTCCTTTTTGTAACTTATCCATCTTATCTTGTTAACAACTAATTAGCAAGTGAATTAGCCATACTCACTTCAACATAATAACTAAAATAACAAGAAGCAAGTAGACCAGCCAGATGACAAAGAGTGGCCAGAAGTCGTATCCGACTACTGATTTCTGTGTATTCTTTGCCATGTTCATGTGGGACCGTTGCATATAGACCTGACTTCGCGGTTTAGTAATTTCACCATCAAGCTTTGCCTGCACCAAAATACGGTTTGGCGTTCGCGTTGGTGCTGAACAGGTGACTAAGCTTAACTCCGAATCAACTGTATCTTTCACTTTATTAATTTCAGTCTCTAAAATTGTTGATGTTTTGTAAATCGTATATTGATAGTACTTGCCAAGGTATTGCAAATACGCCTTCTGACCGACCTTAGCACCCTCCAACACACCAAAATGCACCTTTGTGTGCCCCATATTGTGTCCAATCAACACCAGGTTGTGCTTGTGTACCGTTCTGTTTGGAAAGAGTGTTACGGCACCATAAAACAAATTTTCGTTCGTTAATCCAGCATAAATATCATCATCAAGTCCAACCGATGGCATCACAACACGTCCGACGGCTGTCCTAGCGTGCGTATTCATGTTCATCACAGTCTGTAACGTCGGCGCATGAATTGTCTCGGCCGGTTGAATAACCTTTGGCAGTTTCGACACATACTTTACAGATGTTGTTGACTTGACATAACAGGTATAGAAATCCTGCAGAAACGGTACCGAAAACAGTACCGCCGCCAATGTTAGAATCGCAATAATAACCGTTTTTATTTTTTTACTGTGTTGAAAACTTTGCTTTCCCATTTTTCACTAACGCTCTACAATCTGGACTTGTTTTCCTTTCTTAACAAGACGCTTATATTCCTTCATCGTGGTTGTACGAATAATGGGCAATTCTTGTCCATTTTGATCATGCACAATTTCTTCAATTTCAACTTCTTCCTCATCCTTGCGACGCTTAAAGACAAATAGCCACAAGAATAACGCTAACAACAACAATAGCAAACCAAGCACAATGACTAATAACTCCCAGTTAAACGGTTGAATCGTCACATCCTTTTGGTTGAAGTGCTTTGCTGTGTCAGCCTTGATTTCAAACGTCTTTGTAAAATGCCACATATACGTATACGTATCAGCGCCCTTTGTATTGAAGTCTGTCGTTGTAAACCGTCCCTTTGGGTTCTTGTCCGCATACGCCATCAAGTCAAGCTTATACTTCCCCGGCTTCATGGCTTCCCCAGCTCCTAACGCAATCGGGTAATTGAAATTGGTGTTCGGTGCCATTTGCATATTGTCTTTTTTAGATTGGTAAACGACCTTTGACGATCCGACTTTTGAAATCTGGGCCGTTACCGCCATTTGGTTAACGTACACATTCAATGGATTTTGCAAATTTGCAGTGACAACATTTCGATAGTTAATCTGAGTTGGCTTAACTTCATGCATCTTCAAGCCGGATTTTTGAATTTGATCATCACTGTATGCCGCATCCTTTGACTGGCGCATCAGCAATCCTAATTGAAATGAATAGATGTTTTTAATCGCCATTCCGGTAGACTTAACATCCATATTTTGCTGATTTTGCGTCTCATCTGAGAACGTTAATCCGCCGGCAATAATTCCGGCATACGCTTGATTTGGCATAGAAACATGGACGGGAACCTCTTTCGTCTCACCGGCCGCTAACTCAACTTTTTCCGGCACATCAACCAAATCTTGCATATTAAATTGACGGGTCTTATCAGCCTTAATCTTGTTTAGGCCATACTCGACAACACCATTGTTGTTTGTGCTAGCTGGCGCTACTTTAGTTGTCACCATCACTGGACGCTTCGTGTTATTTTGATAACGCAACGTTAAATCTTCTGATTCACCTGCACCAAGCTTCAAATTAAAGAAACCATCAGTCTTATCTACCTGGTTATCTGGCAAAACCGGCATAACTGAAAAGGTTAGTTGGTTGGCTGATACTGGTTGGCTACTCACTAATACACCAATGCCAGCCGTCGCAATTAGGCTCGCTACGGTAATCAGACTGCGCTTAATCTTCTTTGTTAAATTCATGTCTCTTTCTCTTTCTTAGGCGTTTATTCTGTCTTAATAAAAAATGGACGGAGAAGTTTTCCTTCACCATCCACTTCTCATTTATCATGCGAAAATATTCTCTATTTAACGATAGTTGGCATGTCGCTTAGGATCCATTCGAATTCTGTCGCATACTTATCTGCCATCTTATCCGTCTTACCTGGCACCATTAGTGTGACAGCCTTATCAGTGTCACCACGCTTTGAGCCATCAGCGTTAACTTCCGTTGAAACAATGTCTGTTGCGTCACCAAAACGCATCAAGTGGGTACCACCAGTTTCGTTTGTGTCACCAGCATTCTTAGCTGCCGCGCCAGACATAATGTTAATGGCATTACTAGACAATGGATCCAGCGTAAATGACTTTAGCGCCGTGATGTCCGTTGCGTTTGTTGATGCTGTCGTCATTCCTAGGTGATTTGCGTTGCCAAATGTGACTTCAGCACCATCCAAAACAGCATTACTGTTTTGTCCCTTGAATTGGCCGTTTTGCTTAACTGACAGCGTCCAACCCGTAAACGATCCGCGATTATCTGTCATTTGCACATAATCAGGTCCTGTTGTCTTCTTACCATCAAACGTCGTGTATTGTTGCGCACTACCTTGGTAAGTTTCGGTCTTTGATGTAATTTTTTGAATACCAAAATCAATTGATGAAGCAAAATCAATCGACAAAGGGCCAGCTTGTGGCGCTTGTGGGTCAGTACCATCTGGATTCGTTGGCTTGACCGGCTTGTCTGGGTCTGGATTCGTCGGATCAACCGGGTTGGTTGTATCCTTTGACGGTTGGAAAGTAACAGTTCCTGTTGACTTATAATCAGACATTTGCGCCGCTAGAATCGGCGTTTGAGTGACAGCTAACGTAGCAAGAGCTACACCTGCAAAAAGAGTTACTTGCTTCTTCATAATGATTGTTCCTTACTTTTGTTGTAATGGGACATTAATAAGTGTCCACGTTAATGTCGTTGTATATGTTGCGGCATCACGGGGCGTCGTACCAGGAATTGATAAGCATACCTTTGGGTCGATGAGCATACCACCGTTTTCTTTGTCCGGCTTCAAGTCACCATCGTATCCCCAAGGCATCATCCAAGTCCCTGTTCCTTCACCTTTTTCAGCTTCCATAACAACAGTCTTGCTGCCATCAGGCGACAAGGCTGTATTATACGTATCTGGTGCAATAGCATTCGTTAATCCAACTGCGTATGAGTCGTCTAATGAAATAACTGCACCATCAAGAACTGAAGGGTGTTTTGCATCATTCGTCTTAAATTGGCCATTTTGCGAAAGTTGCAGTGTCCAACCTGCACGATTACCGCGGTAATCAGACACCTGTACATAATCAGGCACATAGGTATCTTTACCCCGTGTTTGAATCTCTTGCGCCTCAGCATCATAACTAACATTCTTATTAGTGATTGCATGCGTACCAAAGTTAAAACTTGAGGCAAAATCGATTGACAACGGACCCGGCATACCAGGTTCTGGCTTACCATCTGATCGCGTTGGATCAACCGGTGTTACTTCGTCCTCGGGTTCATCAGGGTTATGCGGTGGTACCACCTCAGTGCTGGGGATGAATCCAACTGTGCCGCTAGTTTGATACTCATCTGCATCTGCGGTCACCGCACTTGCAAGACTAAGTAATGAAACCGCTACGACACTTGTAATCGTAATCAGTTTATTTGTCATGCTTTACCTCTGTCTTTTGTACTACTTGATGGGCGTATTCGTTGGAACTTGTTCCAAACTCCAATTCAAAGTGGTTGAATATGTTGCCGCGTGCTTAACTGCTTTACCAGGGACAAACAAACTGACCGCTTTATCGTCAGCTAATTTGTTGCTACCAAAGCGCGTTAACCACGTTCCTTGACCACTGTTCGCAGTGGCTGTCATAACCAACTTCTTCTGGCCCTTTTCCAAGGCAATATCGTTTGCAGCAACGATTGGTGCAGTTGCGCCAGTTCCTGCGATTCCCTTTACGTTCGCATCATGCAACGTAATCACTGCACCATCAAGCGAATTCTTGTTGTCCGTCAAATCACCTTGTTGCGTTACGGATAGCACCCAACCTTTATCCTCACCGGTATTATCAGTAACTTGCACATAATTTGGACCTGTCGTGGTATTTCCTTGACCGTCCGTAAATTTTTGGACTTCTGCATAATACGTTTCATCAGTTGTCGTAATTTTGTTCTTACCAAAATTAAATGATGACGCAAAATCAAGTGATAAAGGTCCCGCATTAGGATTATCAGGCTTGTTGGGATTATTAGGATCCACTGGCTTAACCGGATTGGTCGGATCTGGGTTGTTTGGATCCAACGGTCCAGATGGTTGATCGTTTGGAATAAACGTCACCTGTGCCGTTGAATCAAGTGTTGAGACGGGCGCTGCGTATACACTCGCAGTCACTCCCAGCGTTGCCATTGCCGATGCGGCAAATAATGTAACAGTTTTAGACATATTTTTTCTCCTCGCTTCGAATGTGTCTAAAAGGGTCAAAATGTGGATAAATTAACCGCGTTGGCTAAATTTCTTACCGTTAACGAAATAAAGTCCAGTGGCAATGAATGTTAACAACACCGGCAAACTAAATCGCTCTAGCATCGTTTCGCTACCCGTGTTCGGCAACACCGGTGTACCATTCTTTTCGTTTGCCTGCTTATAATACGGATTTGTATTATCGTTTGGTTGGTAGACCGTGTTTTGGAATGTATCATCCGAGCCGTTCACTTGATCATCTGGGTAAGTGTAGTGTCCACTAAAGCGGGCCACACCATCCGTTTGATAAGTTTCAGTAGAAACTACGTTGGCAGGCGTATCTTCCGTATATCCCACCGTTGCGACGCTTAAACCAAACAGCGTACTAGCAACAATCAAAAGTGCTTTAACTTTCATATAATTTATCCTCCCCTCACAATAAGTTTGGTTTACAGATAGTCTTTACCTATTTGTACACCCTTAGTGTAAATTGTTTGGCAGGCAATATTGGCAATCGCTTTGAATAAGGCGCACTTACAAACCGTTCGTGGCAGTTTTTTAATTTTTAAAAATTAAGTGCCTGTGCAAAAAAAGCACCAGTCCCAAATGTTCGAGACTGATGCTTTGCCGTATATATTAAAACACACACAACGCCGAGTCGCATTGTGTGTGTTTATCATTAATCTTCTGCTATTTGAATATCCGCATTCAACATCGTTAGCTTGTGGATAATGTGATCATATCCACGCAAAACGTGCTCAGCATTCGTCACTTCAGTGATACCGTCAGCCATCAATCCAGCCGTCACCAACGCAGCGCCGGCACGAATCTCAGCCGCGGCAACGCTTGCGCCGTGGAAGTTATTGCTGTTAGCAACAGTAATAACACCGTACTCAGGATTCTCAATCGCTACCCCAAGCTTTTGAAGCTCTGGAATGTGACGCGTACGCTCTGGATAAATCGTCTCTGAAATAATGCTCTCACCCTCAGCCAACGTCAAAAGTGGCGTAATTGGTTGTTGCAAGTCAGTAGCGAATTCAGGGAACGGTGCCGTCTTAATGTGGATTGGCTTAAGGTTTTCAACCTTTGGCACAAAGATGCTGTCCTCACGAACATCCAAGTCCACACCCATTTCAATCATCTTAGCCGTAAATGACTCCAAGTGCTCCGGAATAATGTTCTTAACCAAAACACCATCACCTTGCGCGGCAGCCAATGACAAATAAGTTCCTGCCTCAATACGGTCAGGAATAATCGTGTGGGTATTCTTTGATTCCAACTTAGGCACACCCGTAATACGGATAACGTCCGTTCCAGCACCACGGATTTGTGCACCCATGTTGTTCAAGAACGTTGCCAAGTCGATGATTTCTGGCTCACGTGCGGCATTTTGCAAAATGGTCGTGCCTTCTGCGTGTACAGCAGCCAAAATGATGTTCATCGTAGCACCAACTGAGACCATGTCCAAGAAGATGCGAGCACCCTTCAAGCCGTTTTCAGCCGTGATGTAAACCGTATCGTTTTCTTCACGCGCCGTTGCACCCAAGGCTTCAAACCCCTTGATGTGTTGGTCAATTGGACGAGGTCCAATATTATCACCACCTGGGAACGTCACCGTTGCGCGGCCAAAGCGACCCAATAGAGATCCCATAAAGTAGTATGAGGCACGCAAAGACTTAATTGCCGTAGATGGCAACTCCGCCTCAACAATATCAGTTGGGTCAATCATCAATTCGCCACCTACAAAAGTAGACTTAACGTTCATTGACTCCAAGATAACTTGCAAATTGTATACATCTAGAATATCTGGCACACTGTCAAACTTCACTGGTGTCTCAGCCAAAATTGCAGCTGGAATCAAGGCAACAGTAGAGTTCTTTGCGCCTCCAACTGTCACTTCACCACTGAGTCGGCGTCCACCATGGATAACCAACTTCTTCATTCTTTCACCCTTATAAAAGCCTTATTTCTTTTATGCCTATCAGGCCCGTTCATGTTTTCATATATTTGTAACGTGCATACCGATTGATTATCATCAACCGGGAAGATTTATTAACTTCTAAACAACGTACTGTACAAGTCTACATTACATTTATATGAATAACAAGAAAAGTCGGCACCTAATATCAACCTATAACTTTTACTTTAAAATTACCGAATTATCATACTCGTTATATTTCATACAGTTCTCATTACTTATTTATAGTTACCGAATAATAAGGAAATATGCTTATACAAAAACAGACCCATCAAAACATAATCGGTCTGTTTTCTGATTTATTTAATCGATCCTGGCACGTTCATTAACATCCAGTTCATATTGGCTTGATAGGATTCAGCCTTAGCGGTCGTTCCTGGTACAACTAGCGAAACACCACTATTCGTTTTGCGACCATCATAATCCGTTCCGAAATCATTCTGACCACCAAAGCGGGTTAGCCACGTCCCCCAAACACCAACATTGTCAGCCGACATAATTTGAATAGTGTCACCAAAGGCCGCTGATTGATCCGCCATTGCTGTCACACCCTTCTGGTTCGCATCAGTCGACGCTAACGCTGCCCCTTTAAATTCTAAATAAGCTTGCGACAGTGTTGTATTTGATGTTTGACTTTTCAGCTCACCTAGCTTTACCTGTAGCGCCCACTTTCCTGGTTGTTCACGTAAATCTGTGACTTGCGCATACAACGGCGTGGTCAGTCCAGTATGGTTTGTATCGCTAAAAGTCTGAGCGGTCGCATGATAGGTTTTGTCTAAAGCACTAATCTTTTGCTTTCCAAAATCAAAAGTCGAGGCATAATCAAGTGTTAATTGACCGCTTGCGTCCGTTGGAACATCAGACCCATCCCCAGGATTAACCGGCGTGACCGGGTCATCCCACTTTGGATTAAATGGATTTAATGGTCGGTTATAAATTGGGTAGTACGTGACAACCACCGTTTTTTTATCGCCGAACTTTCCAGTGACGGTTTTAACATCTGGCGTAAAACCAGCTTGTTGTGGTGAATCAATTGTATATGCTTCACCATCATAACCAGACTGCGTCACCTGCTTAAAATATTGTCCGCGACTGGCTGCATACTGGTACTTAACCGTCACATCGCTGGTCTTCTCATACGTTAAATCACATTCCGTGTTAACATCGTTGCCAATCGTAAAGTTAAGATAGTTCGCATGGTTTTTACCAGCTAACTCATAACCCTGAACTTTAGGCGCCAAGTAAACATAGTCCGGGTCGTAATTAGGATCCTTCGCAGCATCCGCTTGCGCTGTTTCATCTCTCAAAACGGTCACATGCGCACCAACCAACGCTGGCTTGACTGCCGGTGTAAAGACAGGCGCCTTAAAATCTGATGTATCGACCGTATTAGCTGCCGGCACACCCTTAAATGTCACGTTGGAGGTTCCCAGTTGCAATTCAAACGAACGCATATCAACCGTCATGGTTGATGTATCTTGCCCAGTTGCTGCAATCACACCGAATCCCATGTTGCGGTATACAGTAATTGTTTTTGACCATTGATTTTTAAACGCCGATGAAGATAGCGTTCCCGTTACTTGCGTATCCGTAACCGTAGTCGGTTTCCAATTAATTTCTACATCATCCCCATTTTTATCTAACTTAACCTTCATACCTTGATCGTATGATGGGTTGTAATGCTGCAGGTCACCGTTAGCATTAGTTTCTCGAAATGAGGCATACTGCGAATTATTATTTGTTGAGATTGGCGCATCATGCCATTCCTGATTATAGTGAAAGTCAATTCCCCAAAAATGGGCATTATTAAATCCCGTTCCCGTCTTTGGATCCTTTCCAATTCCCAATAATCCTCCTCGTGATCCATTCCCCATTTCGTGTGGCGCCACAGGTGCCATCATGACACCAAATGCATCTCCAGTGCGCTTAGGCTTGGGGCCAAACCAACCGCCTCCCGGAGCATTTCCACCAGTGCTAGTGCGCAACACACCTTTGAACTTAAACGGTTGCGAAACGTCAATTGAATACTTAAATGATGCTGACCCAAATTGTTGTTCCAATCCCTGGGTTAAATCAGCTTGTCCATTCTTAAACGGTGTACTGTCACCACCCGTGATAAACGCCTTTCCCATTTGTCCCGGAGTGATTAGGTTAATTTTCGAACTACCAATTTCCGTTTGTGTGGCTAGCTCTGGAATTGTGGCTGCAAATACTGTTGTTGGCAAAACTGGCATCACCAACCCCAACGTGGCGGTCAGCATGACAGTCTTAGAAAGCCTTTTGATGAATAGTCCCATTGGTTTTCCTCGCTTTTTTGCTTACGGTGTCTTATTCACGCCGTGAGTAAAAGTTTGTCACTCACATATATATAGCTCACCCTTTTTACATAGTAACGAACCACAGAACCGGAACCGCCAAAGCTACATAAAACAATATACTCACCACCATGATTATCCGTCAGTTTTTCAAGAAACTTGAATTTACAATTCAAGTGCAACACTAAGCTAAATAAAAACTGACTCATAATGAACCAGCGTAAAATGTAGTTTGTCTAGAACATACAGAACGCGAGGAAACATTATGAGTCATTATCATCAGCTTACCGCATTTGATCGCGGACGTATAGAAGTTTTACTCAGAGAAGGGTTGTCAATGCGTAGCATTGCAAAAGAAATTGGTAGAAGCGCTTCGACAATCTCTCGTGAGATTGCCCGCTGTGTTGG
>NZ_PVSN01000042.1 GCF_004766315.1 Weissella confusa
ACGGTTCCAGTTAAAGCATCGGTCATGATAAGCGGATGGTAACCGACGTTCAAGTAGTGATAATTAAAACCAATTTTTTCTTGATGACCAAAGGTCTCAAAGTAGGTTGAATCCAAATCTAGCACCAGTTCAGTATTGGCTGATCTTTCATCAATTAAAGAGACAATACGACGATTTAATTCTTGTAGCTCATCAATGTCTTCGTTCGTGAGATGTGATAGAAATCTGGAAATAGTTGGTTGAGATGCCATGTTTTGCGCATAAACAAGTCGATGTTCGATATCTTGGGTCAAGTAATCTGCAACGTCGTCGTTGCGATAACCTTCGATAACTTGAATGAGCATTTGCAATAACAATTCTACCTTAGCATAGCGTGGATTTTTGCGATTATCGTTGAATTCAACGTTATTAAAGAGCCTGGAAATTACAGGCGAATTCAGAAAAATACTAAGCAGCACGTTGCCGCCATCCGAGGTAATTGGTGCCCCATTGTCTGAAACTGCAACTAAATGGTTGCTAGGTAATACTTTTTGAGTCATAATTTTAGACGCTCCAATTTTTGAGTATTTGGTTTGTTTTCCACTAACAAAATATCATAAAAAAGAGCTCCTATGGTTTTCACCCAACGGGTGAAAGCGCAAAACCCGCTGAAACGGTATTAACTTGCTGTTTCAGCGGTTTTTTGTTTGTCTTGATGAATAATCCGGGTCAGTTATTCTTAACTGACCCTTCTCGTCGAAATAATTTTTTTGTATCAACGTCCCGTCATCGGTTTCCATATTTACGACGCTGATTTTTTGTTTTACGAAATCGACTCCCGTTAATTCAACGTACATATTGATTACGTCAGAATTCGTAACCCCGTTGTTTTCTTTTATATAATCAAACATTCGAACATCAAAATCCAAAGTCAGTATGTGAGCGTGAACACCAAGCCCGTTGAAAATGCCAAGTCGCTCATTTACGGCCAAAGAAAGACCGGATTGACGCCCGGATATATTTCGTTTGATAAACAAATAGTTCATTCTTTTTTCTCCAAAAAAAGCAAGCACACAAATGCTTGCTTTTTGATACATTTTCAATAACTACTTAGAACGGCGAGATTGGCTCGTTAGCATTGTCTTAAACAACAACATCATCCCCCCAATCACCATCAACAAAATACCTGCAAGCGTGTATTTTGTTGTGTCAGCATCCGTTTCTGGTAGGGTTGCTGCTGTTTCTGGCAATTCTACTCGCCCATTTCCAGAATTAATTGTAGCTTGCTTGTTATCAGTTGTCACAGATGGACGCTCAACATTTGGCTCCGTCGGTGTCGTTGGTCCCGTTGGAGTCGTCGGCTCTGTTGGAGTCGTTGGCTCCGTCGGCGTTGACGGCTCTGATGTAGGCGTCGATGGCTCCGTTGGAGTTGTTGGCTCTGTCGGCGTTGTTGGCTCCGTTGGAGTCGTTGGCTCTGTTGGAGTCGTTGGCTCTGTTGGCTCCGTCGGTGTCGTTGGCTCTGTTGGCGTTGACGGCTCTGATGTAGGCGTCGATGGCTCCGTTGGAGTTGTTGGCTCTGTTGGAGTCGTTGGTTCCGTCGGCGTTGACGGTTCTGAGTTTTGATCGCCAGATGCATCTCCAGATCCAGTTGTTACCGCGTGAGCAGCACTATCTGAAACAGAATCATCATTTGTTGAGACTGTTGCTGAATTATCAATACTATCATCGGTATGATCAACTACCTTAGCATAGTACGTAACAAAGTAAGCCTTGTTTGTGTCACCAAAATCAATGTCAATCGTTGTGTCCGTTGAGGCGATTTTAAATTGGTCCGTTACATCAACACCGTTGGTTAAATCAGCCGCCCCAGTCGGAACTTGGGCAATCTGGATTGAACCTGGAATAAGCTTTTGTGACTTTTCCATCGAATCTGATAGATGTACACCCTTCAATTCCGCTCCCGGATTATTAACCTTAATTACCCACCAAATGAGATACTTACCCGGATTCTTCAGAATGTCCGGATTAGCTTCCAACTCTTCTGGCGTAAAGTATTGTCGAACAGCATCTTCTGAAACGTAGCCATCATACTTCGTTAGAATATCCGTTGTATTTCCATCCGGATCACTAATTGAACCATCTGGTGCCGTCACGGTGATGGATGTATTGCCATCCGTGCCAGGCACTTGTGTATTCACAGTAACTTTATCTTCGTTATGCCAACCATTTGAATTCACAACTGTTTGGACTTTCAAAGTGCCGCCAATGTTTGAGTGTGTCTTCGCATAATCAGTCACTTCATCTGAGAACGTAATCGTTGCTGTGCCATCCATAGATACATGCACAGTTCCAAGCGTGACACCATCTGCTGTTGTTAATGGGAAGCTTACTTCATTTGCAACTCGCAATTGATCCGACACTTCAAATGTAAACGTATCGTCCGCCTTGTATTGGTAACCAGTAGAACTATCTAATTTCCATTGATATTCCAATTGAATCGTATCACCAATATTATCAATATCCAATGTACCGCCTGCTGCTGCAGACTTTCCCGACGTCACATCTGTCAAAACACCATTAGACAAAATATTTCCGTTTGGGTTGTCAGCCTTAAAGTCAGCATACGCAACGTTCGTTCAGTTATCAAAACCAGGGAGTTGCAATTCATTAGACAACATCCCTGCAGTCAACGTAGCTCCCACAATCGTCGCACCAATTACTAACTTTTTACCCGACTTATACATCTTATACTTAGTCATCACCAATTCCTCCTGACCTATTCCAGTATCTCACTAGTTACTTACTATTTGTAATCAAATGTTTCGAAGCGTTGTTTCATAAGTGAAACAGCATTTAAATACAACTAATCCCCCACTCGATTTCAATCACTTACAAATAGTACTTTGCTAGTTTAATGTATCTCAACTCACAAAAATAAAAGTGTTCACAGGACGAGACACTTTTATTTATCAGTGACTAAGTTCAACAAATAGTCTCCCGCTTCAATAAAAAATGATGCACCGAACACAATGACAATAACTGCGCCAGAGATGAACATTCACACGTTGAAAATCTGATTAACTCTTGTAGATTTCATACCAAAAAGCGAAACCAAAATTTTAAATAATAAATTAACCACAAAAATCATGAAAACTAGTCGCACGCCCCACTGCGTGACTCCCCATAAAAACACGTTACTAAACTCAGTCATAACCGCTTTCATCTTTCTTACCTCAACTAGAGTGTACGAAAAATAATATCTCCAGGACGTAAACGTTTACATAATGAGACAGTTTTAGAAATCGCGTAAAACCATGCAACAAAAAAGCCCTGAGAAAAAATTTTCTCAAGACCACTTAGTTTGGAATTTAAATGTCGAATGGTTTTAATTCGCTGCTGACCTTGATTCTTCCTTTTTTTCAACCCACGCCTGCAAGCCCACTGAAGTTAGTTCGCCAACAAAAGTATTTGCGTCATCCTAGTTTGAAAAAGTGTTTAATGTGATCGATTTCCCTACATCACCCATTAATCGACGGCCAACAAGAAGTTGCATTTCTTCCGTCAGGGTTTGCGGCACAATCAGCATCACTTTATATTTATTTCTCAGTTTGTCTTGTAACCACCACAGTCCCATCAAGGCCATGCCAGACCCGGCCAGCAAGATTGATATGACTACTTTGTGTTTTTTAACAAACTTTAGAAGCTTATCAACTTGTGATTTAATTCTATCTAACGTCCTATCAGCCCATTGTTGCTTCAAGTCAGCAGATTTAACTTTCTGATAAGTGATAACTTTCCCTCGAATTGCGCCAGGCAGCTTATACCCTTTTTCAGGATTTTGCTTATCAACCAACGGCAAACCAGTTCCATCCGGCGCAACTGCTTCATACCCCGGTTTATACGGGACAAACGCATTGTCACTATCTGCAGATGCTGAAGTAGCCAGCAAAAGCATTAGCGACAACGACAGCATAAACAGCCTAACTTTAAATTTCATTTCATTACTCCAATTTGCTTAGCTCTCTATTCATGTATAATAGCACTAATTAAAACAAAGTACACAGAGGCGTTAACATGAATCTAAAACAGCTTTCAGATTTTGATTTAGGGGTATACCACTACCAATACCTTGGTCCAACAATTCATCAGCTAATTGAATCGGAAGGTTATAAAATTGCTGACATCGTAAAGGCGACCGGTGTACCACGTTCTACCCTTTATCATTTTTTCAAGGGCAATCGTGATCTTCCCAGTTCAAGAGTTTTTTTAATTTTAAAAATCCTCGGTATTTCTACAACTGAATTCATGGCTCGCGTCAAAGGAAATTTTGAAAAAGAGACCCATTCAAGTTTGTTAACGGCCTTTGATATGAAAAATTTTACAGATGTGAAAACCTTACATGACCAACTTGCTCAACTATCACCTGTTGATCTTCCAGAAATATTGTTGAATTTGTCTGCAGTCATAGAAGTCCAGCTTGATGATCTTGAATTGAAACAAGCTTTTCAATCTGTGATTGTTGAGATTGCTGAGAAACCTATTTTCATCAGAATCGGACGACTTAATCCAACTGAGATGGAACTATTTAACAACATAATGCGTTTTATGAATTGGTCACGCGTAAAAATTTTACAAAATGAAATCATTTCGGAAATACAAAAACAAACTGCCGTTATTCAAACCAGTACAGATTTGAACATGGCAGCTCGATATTGGTCAATTATTTCAAACACCTTATACAACATTGGAACTCTCGCACTCCAAAATTCCGATTTAGGCGTTTTCCGCCAAATTATCGATTTTGTTACAAACCGAGAAATACCATATTATGATTTATATGGGGCGTTATTGACAAAATTGCTCTTTGTTTTAGATTTGCATATCACTGGCAAATTGGGTGAATCTGAAAAATTGTACAACGAATTAACTAGTGCCATGCATCTTCTAGTAAACAATCAGAATTCAATTTTTTATGACTTGATTATTGAGAAAGACTATCAATCGTTCATTGATTCGATTATAAAAAGTCCCACTACCGAATCATCGAATTAAATTGCGCTTTAATTGACTTCGAAGCGTTCTCCCACTTATACGATGTTTCCAAATTTCCTTGCATCATTACACGCCCTCTGTCATGCGTGTAATTGCAAGTAATGAGCGTCAGCATTGTTTTATCAGGAACCGGTTTAACAACATCTACAGCAGTATTTTTAACTGTCTTGTATACATTAGTCTTATACACGTAAACACGTTTAAGATTCGTCACATAAATGCGTTGTCCAACTCGACCTTTGTAGTAAATTGGTGAAAATAACATCTGTTTATTTGAAGATCCACGAACAAAATGGCTAGCAAGCGAATAGTTACCTTGCCCCATTTTTTGGTTTGCGAACATTGTACCAGCGCCAATTGCTAAGTTCTCATTCGTTGTACCATTCAAAATCGGCAACTTTAATCCAATATCTGGCACTATTATTAAACCGACATATTTCAGATCATTTCCTGATGTCCTTGCTTTAATAATCGTACTAGCTGACAATGTTTTTACTGACTGCCAGTCGTAATTGGTAACCAACTTTTCGTTTTTAGCGATTGTTTTCGCAGATAGTTGTGCCGGTTGCTTATCAAACAGCGCAAATATGCACTGCTCACCAAAAATCAGCATAATGCCCAATAAGATTAATGCCCAAGCAAATCCAAACACTAGTTTCTTTTTCATACGCTTTCTCTCTTGTAAAAAACTAAAACATACAATACGCCATAATCAAACCAGAAGCAACATTTCCGAAAAGATAGTGAAGTTCAGCCTTTTTTAGATAAGTCTCGTATTGTAAACATTTTTGTCCATCTGCCAATTTAAAGCCTGTTATGTTCTAGTTTGTTGCGGTTCAAATACTTGTGCTATGAAACACCTAAATTAACTTTTAAACCATATGCACCCTATACTCAACTCCACTCAACAAGTGTCCACCCAAAACGACACTTGTTTTCTTAACATCACAATTGACCTTACAAACTTAAAAACAGCCATCGGAATCCACGACAGATTCTGATGGCTGTTTTTCAATTTATTTAAAATTACTTTGCTGCGTTCAATTCAACAATCTTCAAAATTGTATCAACCGCTTGGTGCATAACGGTCGTTGAAACGTACTCGAAACGACCGTGCATGTTTTCACCACCAGCAAACAAGTTTGGCGTTGGCAATCCCAAGAACGTAATCTTTGAACCGTCAGTACCACCACGAACTGGTTCGATAACTGGCTCGATGTCCAAAGCCTTCATAGCGGCTTCGGCCAAATCAACAGACGTCATGTCGTCCTTCAAGACTTCACCCATGTTGTAGTATTGGTCGTACATATCCAACTTGATACGCTCAACGCCCAATTCACCGTTCATCTTTTCAACGATGTCACGCAATGCTTGCTTACGCTCTTCAAAGATGATGCGATCGTGGTCACGGATAATGTATGACATCTCAGCTTCTTCAGGCGTACCGTTCAACTTCAAGATGTGGAAGAATCCTTGACGGCCTTCCGTCAATTCTGGACGATCACCGGCTGGCAAAGCAGCGTGCAAGTCCATTGCAACTTGCAAGGCGTTAACCATCGTGTCCTTGGCAGAACCAGGGTGCACGTTACGTCCTTGAATCTTGATGTTAGCTGCTGCAGCTGAGAACGTCTCCCACTCCAACTCACCCAACGGACCACCATCGACCGTGTAAGCAAAGTCAGCGCCGAATTCCTTAACGTGGAAGTTGTCGGCACCAATACCGATTTCTTCGTCAGGACCGAATCCAAAGACAACCTTACCGTGCTTTACTTCAGGGTGAGCAATCAAGTATTCAGCAGCTGAAATGATTTCAGCAACACCAGACTTGTCATCGGCACCAAGCAAAGTCGTTCCGTCAGTCGTAATCAACGTGTGACCCTTGTACTTCTTCAATGAAGGGAAATCAGCTGGTGACAATGTGTAGTCGTCGTTCAACTTGATATCAGACTCACCATCGTAGTTTTCAACGAATTGTGGGCTAACACCTTCAGCGTTAAAGTCAGCCGTATCAACGTGTGAAATGAAACCAACTGCAGGCACATCAGCGTCAATGTTAGAAGCCAATTCGGCAAAAACATAACCGTCAGCCATCGTACGCACGTTTTCTAGGCCAAGGCTCTTCAATTCTTCAGCCAAATCAGCCAAGAAAGCAACTTCCTTAGGATCTGATGGCACCGTTGTTGACCCTTCGTTTGAACGCGTGTTGACCTTCACGTAACGGATAAAACGGTCAACCAAGTTTGGATATAGTTCTTCAGACATAATAGTAATTCCCCTTAATTAAATATACGTATATGGATCCGTGTTTTCAGTTGAGGCGAAGACACGGTCTAGGTCCCAATTGTTTTCGGTTTGCCAAGCATTAACCAGTTCAACTAGCTTATCCTTGGCAATGGCCTCCATGTGGTGATCCGGATCAATCACCACAAAATCATCAGCCAAGACGTCATGCGCCGTGTGATAGTAAAAATCCGCTGTGACATAAGCGTCAGCACCAGCTGCCAAGGCATCTGGGTATTCACTACCACCATCCCCACCAAGCACCGCAATGCGTTGGATTTGACGGTTCATGTCGTTCGCAATGACACGCACGTGCGCTACATTAAACAAATCGCGCACAAATGTCGCGTAATCTGTCACCGTTTGTGGCGCCACAAGTGATCCGATACGGCCGAGACCTGTCTTGCCATCAGCATTCGGAATCAATGGCGTCACATCAGTTAGCTGAAGTGCTTCTGCCAACGAATCATTCATGCCACCTGCAGCCGCATCCAAATTTGTGTGCGCCGCATAAACGACAATGTCATGCTTAATCAAATCCGCATACATCTTGTTTTGTGGCACCGACAAATCCAAATTCTTCGCTGGGCGGAAAATCATTGGGTGGTGTGCAAAAATGAAATCAACGTTATTCGCGATTGCTTCTGCCACAACTTCTGGACGCACGTCTAATGCCGTCATTACTGTATGAATCTCTTGATTTGGATCACCAAGTTGGAGCCCGATTGGATCACGTTCCCAAGCTAGATTACGTGGTGCATAAGCTTCAATCTTGGCGATTAACTCAGTTGCTTTCATAGACCCAACGCCTCACTAATTTCAGTTACTTGTTGTTGATACTCACGGTATGCATCTGAATCTTGCTTGTTAGCTGATTCCAACTTAGCCATGATTGTCTTCACACGGTCATATTCACGTTGCCACTTGGTTTGCCAAGCTTCCGGACGCTTTTCCAAGTTAAACGGTCCGAACTTCAACTCAGTTTCGGTGTAACTGGCATGACCAGGAACTGCAATCAAGACTTCGTAGAAATGACCATCATCTTCAACAACCGTTTCGTCTTCAAGTTGATAATCATTGTCCATCAACCAAGTACGAACCACATCGATATCGATGTTTGGTTGCAAAATCAAACGTTGGTAACGTTGACCATCTGTGTGACCGTCCGCCAAAATTTGTGCAATCAAGCGACCACCCATACCGGCAATCGTAACCGTATCAATCAAATCTTCTGGTGTAACGGCAGCCAAGCCATTCGCCAATCGGGGCACCAAAACATCCCCAAGACGGTGACGGTTAATTTCAGTTTGGACATTGTCCAGTGGTCCTTGTGCCACCTCACCCGCAATCGCGAATGAAATGTGCTTGTTCAACAACAAGTTTGCTGGCAAATAAGCGTGGTCAGAACCAATATCTGCTAAACGCGCACCATCGCGAACATATGACGCTACAGTCGCCAATCGTCGTGATAATTGCAATGCATCCATGGCAGTGTCCTCATTTCCTAATATGATAATATTCTAATTTTAGCACAAAAAACGCCGGTCTGCTAAACAAACCGACGTTTCCATATGGTTTTAGTCTTCAATCGTGATTGCTGACTTCTTAGCGACTTCAGCCTTAGGCAACGTGATGTGCAACACCCCGCTCTTGTACTTGGCAGAAACCTTCTCACGGTCTACGTTAGGTAGGTAGTATGAACGGCCGACTGAACCAAAGCTACGTTCTGATTGTAGGATGTTGCCATCCTTGTCAGAGTGATCCTTGATTTCATGACGCGTTGCTGAAATTTGCAATGTGCCATCTTCATAATCAACCTTGATGTCTTCCTTATCGACGCCTGGGATGTCGGCAACCACTTCATAGTGATCATCCTTTTCAACAACGTCTGACTTTACATCAGCTCCAAATGCCGGTGCTTGCATCAATGACGCGTTCATCTTATCCAACAAATCCCCAAAGGCGTCGTGTCGACGTAACAAATCATGTGACATAGTTATGTATCCTCCCGTAAATACAAAATATTTTTCTCTATGCTTCTTTTGTATCACGCCCTATTAGTGAATTTAAAATGATAACCCCCAAGTTCACAAACTGTTCAGGAGGATGAATTTTCAGCGAAAAATTCTTTGCAAATAACTATGTACTTGAATCGCAATCACCGTCGATATACCCAATGCAAAGATTATGATAAACAACTGAATTGCCGGATGAATGATGACATCGTAACTACCGGCCATTAAATGTAGTGCCAAACAAAATATCGCCATGACGACAATGAAACTACCAATCGTCACGACACAACATATCCCCGACCTTAAGTGTGCTGATTTTTTTACTTTTCCGAACATTTTACTCTTTCTGATACGCCATTATGTTTTAATACAGAATCAATTTAAAGAGTTTAACAAAACAAAATGGGTATCGTTACTCGAAAAGAAGTAACAATACCCACTAAAACATTATTATTAATAATTCGAAAATTATAGTCCCTTTTCTTCCTTAAGTTGGTCGTATAGTTCAGCCATCTCAAGGTCGTTAGGTGCTAATTGCGTGTAATTGAACAAAGCTTCTTCAGCCAAGGCCGTTTCACCCTCTTCACGGAAGTAGAAGTATGCAGGCTTCAAGAAGTTAATGTTGTCCAAGAAGAATGGCAAAGCCGCATTCCAGTACTTTGTTGCCATCTCGAAATCTTCCAAAGCCGTGTAGCTTTGTGCCAAGTTCCAGTACAATTGTGGATCAGCTTCGGCATCATCATCAGCCAAGAACTCGTTCAACAAGTTGATGTTTCCAACGTGGTCTCCCATGGCAACCAACAAGTTTGAGTAACCAATCGTCAAAGTCAAATCTTCTGGGTTGTTCTCCAAGGCCTCACGGTAGATACGGTCAGCTTCTTCGTCTTCACCTTGTGCTTGCGCAACTGCAGCAGCACGCGTGTACAATTGCGTGTTAAATGAATCAACCGCAATACCAGCTTGGTACGTAATCAACGCTTGTTCCAAATCGTTCTTGTCTTCGTACAATTGTCCCAAAGGCTCGTACAAACCAGCGTATGATGGATCGAGTTCTTGCAACTCTTCCAACGTATCGATGGCCTTGTCGACCTTTTCAGGATCGACGGCGTACGTCATTCCCAATTGGAAGCGCACGTCTGGCGTCAAATCGGCATCCTTGATTTGCTCCAAGTAACCCAATGCATTCGCAAAGTTACCCGTCAAAGCGTAGGCAACACCGATACGTGACGCGATATCCAAACCTGAGAAGCGACGCTCACCGGCCTTCAACAAGTCACGGTAGAACGGAATAGCCGTCTCATATCGACCCGTGGCAAAGTAGAACTCAGCCAACGCAAATTGAATAATCGTTTCTTCAGGTGCTAGATCAAAGGCCTCACGCAACTTGGCTTCAGCGGCTTCGTTTAGTCCTTCAGATTGGTACAAGTCAGCCAACACCAACAATGATTCAATGTAAGCCGTTGAATCAGGTGAAATCTCGGCTAGATAAGTAATTGCTTCATCCGTCTTGTCTTCATCAATCGCAATGTCAGCCAAGGCTGTGCGCAATTGATCTTCGTCAGGATACTTCTCCAACAACTTTTGATATGCACGCTTGGCTTGCGTTGAGAACCCCAAACCATACAATTCTTCTGCTAATGAATAAATCGTGTCATCATCATCATAACGTAGTGATGAGGCGAATGACTTCTTCGCATCTTCCAATTGTCCACCAGACAATTCATCAAGCATTCGTTCTGCAAATGTTGCCATATGTACCACTCTTCCTTCTTTGATAAAGTCAATAATATATCATACATAAAAAGCGCTAGGAATGCCAATAAAAAGGTACCTAGCGCTCGATGCTACTTATTTTCAGATGCAGCCTTGGCCTTAGCGCGTGCTTTGGCCAACAAAGCCTCACGTGCAGAAAGCTTTTGATCACGGGTAACAGCGCCCTTTGACGCCGCACCACGTGCAAAATCATTTGACTTGATTGTTCCCTTGCCCATCATGTCTACCTCTTTTTTCAATCTCGTTACTTACATTATACCCGAGATTGACGTACTACTTCAAAGAGTTGTTCGTCAAATTGATGACGTTCGCGACTGATGCACCCTTAACTGTCTTCACCTTCAATGTGACATCATCACCTGCTTGCATCAACAAGGCGTTTTGCATCTTAGAAGGATCAAGCGTGTACATCGTCTCATCATTTTCAAGCTTGAAAATCACGACTTGCTTATCATCCAATGTGGCGTTGACGTTAACACGGGCAACCTTACCTGTAATCGTTTGCGTCTTAATCGAGGCATCGTTAACGCTCGCTGTTTGCACACTACCCGCCAAGGCGTTACGGTAGGCAGCCAAGGCGTCAGAAGCATTTGCTCCTTCACCAATGACGTTTTGATCAGCTCCCTTAATGTAGGCGTACTCACGGAAACGCTCATTTTGGTCCATCATTGAGACGACCCAAGTTGGCGTGCCGTCAATGTTCATGATAACTGGGTTTGAACCGTGCCACTTGTTTTGGGGATGCAATTGCTTAGCAACCTTAATCGCCCCATCAGAGTCCATGATACCAACGTTCTTACCCGTGTAGAATGACAACTTACCCGTACGCGTGCTGATCAATGAGTATCCCTTATCAGAGTCCGCATTTGACGTCACCGTTGTGAAATCATCAAAGTATGAAATTGAACGGTCGTTGTTAAAGACCGGCGTCACACCACTTTCTGAACCGTTTTCAGTTGGCTTAATTTGGTTCTTGTGACGGAAGTTAAAGGCATATGGATTACCGTAAGCACGGTTCATACGCGTTGCTGCTTCTGGTGACACACCCGCATCAACCCAGGCTGGCAAATCCTTTGTGCTGTAGACCGTCGCCTTACCCGTGTCTGCATTCGTCAATGACACATGGATATCATCGTACATCAATTGACCGGCCCAACGCACATTAAGCAACGTTTGCACCCAGTAAGCTTGGTCATTGTTGTCGATTTCCAAAATTGGTTCACCCACTTGGGCGTACTTTGGATTACGCATGTAAATCTTGCGCGCAATGTTGTGTGAGAACCAGCTGGTCTCTGAATAATCCAACTTTTCCTTCACGAAGTGCGCCGTGTCATTAATATCAGTCGCCGAAATAATAAAGTATCCAGGCAACGTGCGATTCATCAACCATGACATAAAGCCGTTAAACTCAACTGGCGCCACGTAATATGGCTTACCATTGATATATTGGGCTGACAAATCACCTAAACGGTACATTGATGAATCAGGCACTTGAGAAAAAGCCTTCTTCATCATGTTTTGTGAAGCTTGCGCTGACAAGGCGATTGGTTGATCATCCTTGGTCAATGGCGCTTATTTCTTAACCGTTGCTTGCACAGAGTTGTACATTGGACGCACTGTCAATGCTTGTGACACACCTGCCCCCAACGAGATTAGAAACGCGATAATTGGAATGATGAACGGCCAAATCGTCAACCCTTCAAGGCTGATGTGTGTGCCACGCTTCGTTACGCGTTGCACGACTTGCGCTGAAGCACCTGTAATCAATGCCCACACCACGACAATTGCCGATTCAACCGCGACCGGCATCACCAATTGTGACAACGTTGGCACTGGCATCAACCAGTACACATAACCAGCGTTTAAGATTGTCACAATCAACATCGTCACCCATGTTAATTTTGTAATCTTAAACTTCAAAGCCCAAATCAATGAGATCAGGGCGGTAATTTCTAGAACCAAAAATGAGGTTAGCATAAGAACTCCTGTAATTCGTTTGTGATAACCTTCATTTTAGCTTAAACCGCTCCGAGTTGCTAGACGAAAAAACGGACACCACCTGGGATGTCCGTTTCATTACTATTCAGAATCGTGCTTTGACTTCAACTTAAATGTTGGCACGTCTTCATGTGCGTGTGTGTGACCAAAATTAATTTCTGGAATACCGTGTTCTAACATGTGGTGATTACGGTGTTCAAATTGATCATCTTCCCATGCTGCGTCAACTTCTTGCCATGATCCGGTACGAGCCAAAATTTCGCGATACTTCGCTGGCATTTGCTTTGACCCAATCGCAATCAAAGTATCCGCATGGGCTTGAAGAGCCTCGCTAAAGTCAGCGTGTGGCTCAGCAATCCAGGCAAACAAGCCAATCGTTTCCAATTCAAGTTCTTCATAATCAGTTGGCGCAACATCAACAAATGTATCTGGTGCAATGTCCATTGCCTTAGGCGCCACTAACATCTTAGGTGCGACTTCCCATTCGTAAAAACCAGGGACATCACGTGACTTTGACACGCGATTAATCGTGACGATACCAAGTTGGTAACCCATTGCCAAACCAAGTGAATATTCTTCTGGTAGTGGCTCTTTACCAGATACCATTAAAAATTCTGTCACCCCTTCATCAGGTGCATACGGAAAGGCAATTAGTGCTTGTTGACCAAGCATCACGTCATTTGCAATTGGTTGGGGCACAATCAGTGCTTTCATCATGTTGTCCTCGTTCTATTAGTCAGCTAGCACATCGGCCATGCGGTTCATCAAGTAAGCTTCAGCTGCTTCAACCGCATCTTCAAGCTCTTCTGCATCATCTTCGGTAAAGTTGCCAGCCGCCTCACGATTGTGTAGGTTGCGAATGGTTAACAACGTTGTGCGCTCTCCATCTGATAAATCAGTGTGCAAGTTTGCCAAAGCCTTGGCAACCGCCCCATCATCAGCTGGCAAATCAGCAAACGCCAGGAATGAGCGCATAATCATTTCACGTTGTGCTTGATAGTCGGCACGTACGTCAGCTTCCGGCAACTTTCCCTTAGCGATTTCAGCTTCCTCACGCTCGGAAACACTATCAAGGTAGAGCACCGTTCCCAATTCAATGTTAAATTCATCAAAAGTCATGCCAAAATCTCCTGTGTAAAGGTTAGTAGTCTTAATACGCTTATTGTATCACAGGCAAAAGTGCTTTTTGAAATTCTGCGACTGAACGGATACAATTGAGAAAACGACGATTCGGGGTATTCACAATGGTAATGGAGAATTATTTCAAAGACCTACGTGCCAAAATTGGTCACGAAGAAATCATTATGCCAGGTGTGGCCGGGATTTTATTCGATGAAACGCGGACAAAGGTTCTCCTTGAGAAGCGTGGCGACGGTGAAGTTGGCTGGAGCCTGGTTGGGGGGATGCAAAATCTCGGCGAATCAGCGATGACTTCTTTGCAACGCGAATTCAAAGAAGAAGCTGGAATCGATGTTGAAATTGCTGCGTTGGTTGGTGTGGATACGAACTTCCACCATGTCTTCCCGAGTGGCGATATAGCGCAAATCCCCATGTTTTTGTTTGAAGTCACCCAGGTCGGCGGTGAGTTGCAAGCTGATGGGGATGAAACGCTAGCATTGGAGTTCGTGCCACTCGCTAGTCACCCGAAAATGTATAACGTACAGCACCAACTCGCTATTGATCAGCTAATTGCCGAAGTTCCATACGGTTGGTATAACTAATAAAAGCGCTGCCAGATGACTAATAATCATCTGGCAGCGCTTTTTAATTACTTATCTTCTGACAAGAATGATGCAATTTCATCTGGCGTATCAACCAATTCGATGTGAATCAATCCACGCTTCAATTGCAATTCTGTTTCCTTTGTCAAACGAGTTGCTTGCTTCTTGGCTAGCTTTTCTGACTTCTTCATGGGTGAAATGCCTCTTTTCAGTTAATAACTGTATTATACGCTATTGTTCACCCGTTCGTCGAATTTGGGCTAAGTGAATCATCACCCATTCTTCAATGCGTTCGCCAAGTTTTGTATAGGTCATGATAAACCATGCCAGATACACCACCGCCAAGATACCAAAGGCACCAATTTCGGAATCCAAAATTGATAGACCAAAGTGGCGCAGTACGACTGTGTCCAATAGCATATATAAAATCGGTGCTACGATCACCAACGTTAACGTCATCATCAACGTATTTCATGATTCGTTTGGCGTTCATCAACAAGCCGGTACTCTTTCAATGTCAAATCATGCAATTGATGAATCGTTAAAATTTGTGCGTCTGCCTGTACCAAGCCGGCTTCATGCTTCAACAACATCACATCGCTCATTTTATCGCCAGCCATCAACGTCACCAACAACTCAGCACGTCGGCGTGGCAGCATGGTATACAAGTCCGTAGCTTCAATTTTTTCAATTTGGTAGCCATTTTCATCTTGGAAGTGGAATACGATTTGGCCGTCCTGATTTTGAACTAGAAAAAGCATAGCGCACCTCCTTCACGAAACTTTTTACCTTACTTTTTCTCTGTGCGAAAACCATTATTACCCAGAAAAAAGGTCGTTTCAATCTAAAAGTTCCATGAAATCGGTTACAGTCCCTTATACCATGCGATAAGTTAATTTACTGCGTCCGCTACCCTGTTTTGTGACCACCATTTGCTGTGGAATTTGTTGTTTCATTGACTCAACGTGTGAAATAACCCCAATCAAACGACCACTTTGTTCGACTGATGCCAACGCCTCCATCGCTTGTGACAGCGTGGTGCCGTCAAGTGAACCAAATCCTTCATCAATGAACAACGCATCAATCTTGGCGCCACCGGCACGGTATTGGACCACTTCGGCCATCGACAACGCAATTGAAAGTGCCGCGATAAATGATTCTCCACCAGACAACGTGCTCGTTGAACGGACCTTACCGGCATCTTGATCGTAAATATCAATATCCAAACCATTTTGGTTGGCACGACCAGCTTGACGGTTTGAAAGAACAAATTGGTATCGGCCAGCTGACAAATTACCGATGTAGTGCTCATTTGCGTATGCCAAAACTTCATAAAGAAAACTACGCAACACATATGGCTCTAGGCGAAGATTCTTAGTGTTCACGCCATCTACTGCTTGCGTCAACTTGATCAAATCGGCTGACTTAGCTGTAATTGCCGTAATTTGTGCTTCTAAATCAACAACCGTTTCGTGTTCCTTACGCAATTTATCTAGCTCAAATTGCAACTTAGCCTTACGGTCGCGCGCAATCGTTTCCGCTTCATTGGCTGCTTCTTGTTGTGCTTGAAGTGCCGTCAAATCAGGTTCGGTCTGTTCGCCAATTTCAGTCGTAACCGCGGTCAGTTGTTGCTTATTTTCAGCAACTTGCGTATCATACGTGGCAATTTCGGCACTCAAAGTCGTCATCAATGACTTATCGGCATCCAAACGCGCCAATAAGTCCTTAAAGGCTGCTTCATCCGCAACTGGACCAGCTGCAATCTCAGCACCTAAGCGCCCCGACATCGTCGCCAATTGTTCATTAGCCGCTGTCAATTCTGCAGCTAGTTCTGCGTGACGAGCTTGCAATGTCTGAACCGTCTGTTGAGCGCTACGGACAGCTTCTTGCGCGGCTTGTTGTTGCTTTTCAAACGTTGCGATTTCTGTTGCCAACGTTTGACGCTCATCTTCATAGGTTGCAACATCGCCCAATTCACCTAGCGCGTTCAGTTTTGCCAACGCATCTCGGTCAGCTGTAAACTGACGTTCTTGTTCTTCCAATTGCGCCGTCGTTGACGCAACTTGTTCTTTAAGCTTTCCAAGTTCCGCCGTCAATTCAGCAAGTTCGCGAGTCGTCTTAGTTTGAAGCGCAATATCGTTTTCTACAATTGCCTTCAGCTCGTCATAACGTGCGGATACCGCAGATGCGTCGTACGTGTCCGGTAGCAAGTTATCTGGGAAAATCTGTTGCCAATCGACATACAGCGTTTCATAGGCATCGGCCAAATCAGCTTTAGCTTGATCAAATGATGTCGTCGCCTTCGCAACCATATCTTGCAACTCATTAACCGAGGCTTTCACACCAGCTTCATCCGCAATGGCTCGTTGCTCAGCGGTTTCAGCCTCTTCCACTTCAGCCATGGCAACCTTCAAAACGTCGTAGGTAGTTTGCACAGCGTGCGGATCTTCATTTTCACCAGTGTAGATTTGACCACAAACGGCACACGGCTCACCAACCTTCAACTCATTATGCAATTGTTGAATCATCACATTACGACGAAGTGCTGCCTTCGATTCACGCATCGCAATCACTTCCGCTAGCGTTGTTTGCGCAGCGGTTAACTTGTGTTGTGCTGATTCATATGATTGTTGCGTATTTGCCAAGCTGGCTTGCTGTTGATTCAACCGTATTTGAGCCTGTGATAATGATGCAATACGACCAGCAAAGCCTGCCAAAGCCGTTTGTTGCATTGTAACGTCAGCTAGTGATGCCAAACGTTCGTTCGCAGCCGTCATTTTTTGTTCAACTTCTGTGACGTGTTTTGCTGTTCCAGCCTGCATGTCATGTAATGCTGACAGACGCTCCTCAGACGCATCAATCGTCTTTTGTAAATCAGCTTGACGCTTCGCATTTGGTAGTAACGTTTCCGTCACCAACGTCAAGCGCTCGCGTTGGGCGACAACTGCCGGTTCACCAGCTGTTAACGTCGCTTGTTCTTGACGTGCAGTTGTTGCTGCCTTTTCAGCCTCAACTAACTTACTTGCGGTCTGAGTAGACTCATCAGTCAAACGTTGCACTGTTCGCTTGGCATCATCAACCTTCGCAACCAAATCGCGTTGGGTATTTCCCCAATCCAAGACTGCCAAGTCAGCACGCTTAGTCGCAATTTCCTCAGCTAGCGTCGCTAATTGTGTTGCCTGGGCCTGCAAGACCTGTTGGCGCTCAATCGCTTGCGCCAACTTTTGACCAGCTTGTAACGCAGCTTGCGCAGTTGTCAAAGCAGCAACCGTTTGTTCATGGACGGTCGTTTGTTGCGTAACCGCTGTTTGTGCGTTAGCAACTTGAGTGGCTAAGTAGGCCACTTGTTCAGTTGGTGTTGGCGCAAGTTCAGCAATGTTTGGCACATCCCAACTAACCTGCTTCAATGCAGCCCGCAACTCGTTCGACAAGCTTTCAATCTTTTTGTTGGCATCCTTACGTTGGTTCTTCAACGCTTCAGTAAACGCATCAAAGATTTCAGTCCCAAACAAGCTACGCAAAATCGTAATTTTGTCGTCACTTTGAGCGGCCAAAAACTCACGGAATTGATTCTGCGGTAGCAAAATAATCTTGCGGAATTGATCTGCCGTCAAATGCAATAATTCTTGGACAGTTTCATTAACCAATGTTGCCTTTTCACCTAAATCGGCAATTGGGGTCTGCAAAGAATCATCCACTTCAGCAAATGATACTTCCGCCTTACGCTCCGTCGTGTCGTCATCTGACTTAGCGCCACGCTTCTTCTTTAGTTGTTGCGTTGGCTTACGCGCAATGCGGTAGTACTGACCATTATGCTCAAACCAGAACGTCACCGCCGTTTCAGCCGTAGTTGGTGCGAATTCACTACGCATCGCTTCCGGCTTGCGATCACCCGTTCCTTCACCAAATAGCGCATATGTCATTGCGTCGAACATGGTTGTCTTACCAGCGCCGGTATCCCCCGTAATCAAAAATAACTTTGATTCCGTAAAACGTTCAAAATCAACGGTCGTATCTTCGTACGGCCCAAAATATTCAAGATGTAATTTAATAGGTCGCATATTATCCTTCTTCCGCTTGTGAAATCGCAACTAACGTATCTGACACCAATGTTTCTTGCAAAGGCGTCAACGATTCCCCCATCACTTCTTCATAGAACTGGCCAATCAAGTCTTCGTTCGAGATATCATCATCGACCGGCTCTGGAACAACCTGCTGGTCCAATGCGATTTTTGGCATGTCGTATTGCAATTCCACGACATCCCCATAAATTTCCGTCAAATCCGCACGCGCGTTTGAAGATTGCGCAGCACCTTGAATGCGAATACTGAAGAAGTTCGCATGTGCACGATCATATTGTTGATAGAAAGCGGGATCAGTTAACGTTTCAAACGTTTCCTGCAAGACAATCAAATCCTTCGTCGGCGCAATTGGGTGCCACGTAGTTGTCACACCTGCGTCAGTTACATCAACAATATAGACACCCTTTTCAGTTTGGGCTTCCTTGGTATTGAACTTTACCGGTGACCCTGAATAACGAATTGTCTTAGTTGGACTAGCTTCGCGCAAATGCAAATGACCCAATGCGACGTAATCGAAATCTGCAAATTGTCCCGCCGTGATGCCCTTCAATCCGCCGACACGTGAATTCGTCTCACTCGTAAATTCATAGTCTGCATTGTCAGAACCCGTTACGTAATAATGAGTTACCAAAATGTGACGCTTGTCCGGATTAAAGTTTGCGACCATCTCAGGCACAATACGCGCCATGACTTGTTCAATCGATTGATAGTCCGCGATTTCATCTTCAGATACTTGGTAGTAAACACGCGCAGCCGTTGGTTCCAAAAATGGCAACATAAAAATCTGCGCTTCCTCAGTCTCAACCGGCGTAAATGCCTCCGCCAAAGTTGTGTTGATGTATAACTCAGTCTGTTCACGCCACTCGTGGCCAGCACCAAGACGCGTTGCCCCATCGTGGTTTCCTGAGACTGCATAAATGGGCAAATGATGCGTCAAATTCATCTCGCGCAACATGGCTTCTAAGGCCGTCACTGCACTTGTCGGCGCAATGGCGCGGTCATACAAGTCACCCGCCACGATAATGCCATCTACTTGTTCCTCTAAAACCAACTGCAAAATCTTTTTAAAAGCAGCTTTTTGTTCTTCTAACAGTGAGAAGCCACCCAGTTCTTTACCGATATGCCAATCGGCAGTATGTAAAAGCTTCATAAGCCTTCCTTTCAAGCATAACTAGAAAAAAGTGGTCCAATCGCCTGATTGAAGCCACTTTTTGTGTTTTTAGAGTGTATCAACAATTTCGTCGAAACGTTGTTGGATGTAATCACGTGATTGCAAAAGCTTCTCTTGCTCATCCGTTGTTAAATCAAGCGTCGTTTCTGCCAAGACACCATCGCGTCCGATAATCGCTGGGTATGACAAGTACATGCCCATGTCATCGCGTCGGTTTGACACAACCAATTCAGCATGCGCATCAGCCATCACAGCCTTAGCAATGCGAATTGCTGACGTTGCAACACCGTAACTTGTGTATCCCTTACCATTCAAAACCGTGAAGCCACCCTTACGCGCTTCCTCTTCAATGGCTGCCAAATCAATATCGCCAGCATCGGCCAACGTCACGATTGGTTGACCCATAACACGCACCGTTGACCAAGCCACGAATTGTGAGTTACCGTGCTCACCCAAGTTGTATCCTGAGACAGAACGCGGATCCAAATCAAACGCTTCACCAACCGCACGTTGCATACGCGCTGTATCAAGCAAAGTACCCGTTCCAATCACCTTGTGAGCTGTGAATCCAGTCACGTGTTGGAACAAAGCCGTGATCGCGTCAACTGGGTTTGAAATCACGACCAATACGCCGTGGAAACCAGAGTCCTTCAAATTCGTCCCGACTGATTGGACCATGCTGCTCGTGAACTTCAACTCAGCAAAACGGTCACCAGTTGGGTTGTCTTGTTGCAACTTGATGTTTCCCAACGTTGAAATCACAACATCGGCATCAGCCAAAGCCGCCCAATCATTAATCACGATATTGCCGTGCGCTTCCAAGTTCGCCATTGCATCTTGGAAATCAATTTGATCAGCCTTCACCTTCGCTTCGTTTGCATCAATAAAGACGTAGTCGTCGGCTACCCCTTGTGCAATCAATCCGTGCGCTACCGCAGCCCCAACGTTTCCAAGGCCAATAATTCCAATCTTACGTGCCATAATATCCCCCAAATTGTTTTTGTCGTATGTTCATTATACAAAAAAGAGACGTTGTTCACCACTGAACAACGGCTCATAATCATTTAGTCAAACAAATGCTTTGTCATTGCCATCATCACGGCAGCCACAATCATCACAATTACCAAAACTAGATAAACCACATTTTGGATGACCCCGTTTGGATTAGCCGTAAAGGCCATACCGTAAAGCATTGGGCCAAATGCGGACATGAAGTAACCACCCGCTTGAGCCATCCCTGACAAACGGGCCGTTTCGACTGGCGAAGATGTCTTAGCCGCAAACATCGTCATGGTGTACAAGAAGAAAAATGACGTTGCGAATCCAATCAAAATCGTCAAGAAGAACCAGTACACAACTGAAGACGTTTCTTGATCAAATAGCATCACCGCACCAATTAGTGACATCACGGCAGCCGCTGCGATGGTTGCCAACGTCCCCTTGCGACGCATGTTTACCAAGATATTCGGTACCAAAATTGAAATTGGCATCCCAATAAATGAATAGAATGACATAATCACAGAGATTGAGCCGGCTGAAACATGATGCTGCGCCATCATGGTTGGAAGCCAGGCCACACCCGTGTAATTAATAATCGCTTGTACACCGAAGACAACCAAGAATGGCCACGCCTTAATATTGGTCCAAATCTTCTTCTTGGGTGCGTTAGCGTCATGGTGACGACCACGCGTTGCAGGTACCTTCTCCGGCACACGCAAAGACGTGTAGATCCAGAAACCAAGTACAATGGCTGGCAACAAGACCAGCAACCACATCACGGCGTGCCAACCGAATGTTGCCACTACTGGGGCCGTCAACAAGCTAAACGTCGCTGACCCAATCATAATCGTGAGTGAGTACATTGATGTGTAAACCCCCACCTTATGTGAGAAATATGACGCCACGAATGTTGGCATAAACACGTTTAGGTGCGCAATTCCTGCACCAACTAGAACCGTTCCAATCAACATAGTTGGCATCGTCACGACCAAGCGCAGCGCCGTTCCCAAAAAGATTGATGCCAATGACAAGCCCAACGCCTTCTTTAAACCAAAGAACGCCATCGTCTTTGAGGCAAAATTAGAAATCAGCAGGAACATGACCAATGGAATCGTCGTCAAAATACCCAGTTGACCCTTAGGCACGCCCAACTCGCCTGAAATCTGCGTTAACATCAAGGGAAGCGTCGTAATGGGTGATCGCATGATTAACCCAATCAAAAGGACACTTGCTGCTAAAATTGCGCCAGTTGACGCTACTTGTTTATTACTCATACTCACCCTGCTTTCAAAAACGTAAAAAAACCTAGATGTCTAGAATATCATTTTTTCAGGCAGTAAAAAAGCCGTCATCCGACGAAATGACAGATTTTCTGTATTATTTACGCAACACCTTGCGGAATGGCACACTTAGCAACAATGCTAGAATGAAGCCGACCAAGACTTGCATGATATTTGCGGGTACCCCAGCCAAACTTGCCAATGCCGCACTTGGCATGGTCATCTTGGCCCCACCAGTTAGCCAAATCAAGAAAGCCCCGGCAATCCAATAACCACCGACCATGACTAACCCGCCTAAGAAGTTCCCCCAGACACGCTTACCAATACGTTCGTCCATCGCAAATTTACCAAGCACCCAACCTTCAAGTCCGTGGATAATGAATGAGAAAATCATCCATTGTGGATAACCTGCTAGCAAATCAAGTAGCAGACCGGTTAGTCCACCAACAAAGGCGCCGGTTTTTGACCCATAATGCCAAGCAGCAATGAAAATTCCCGTTTCAACCAACGACACGAAGCCGGTTGGTGTTGGCAATTTCACCACGTAACTCAACACAATATTAACAGCGATAATAACTGCTGCGATTGTTAATTGCTTTGTTTTCATGTTATTTCCCCCTTAAACGGCGAGCAGCTTGCCACACATTGCCGACCGAAAAATCATCGTTTAATGCGACACCGTTTTTAATTCCCCAATAAACAAAATCTTTTGCATCTTTCACCGCGTCTACCGGCGTCTTACCGGTCGCTAGTTGACTTGCAATGGCTGAGGCAAATGTACATCCAGCCCCATTGTTAAACGCACTGTTGAGCTTCTGAGAGCCTAGAAAGGTCGGTTCTGCCCCAGTTGTGACAACATCAGTCGCCTCATCACCAGATAAGCGTGCGCCACCCTTTACAACAACGGCGTCAGCACCAAAGCCGCGAATGATTTCCGCGGCCTTTGCTAAGTCGGCCTTATCCTTAATCTTAATACCAGCAAGCAATTCGCCTTCAACCAAGTTAGGTGTCGTCATAGAAGCCAGTGGCAACAAGTCGTTTTGGAACGCTGCCACCAACTCAGCAACATCCACATCGTCCGTTTCTTTGAAAGCCATCACCGGATCGATAATCACAGGCAGATTAGTTGCATAACGACGCAAATAATCTGCCACCATGTGCACGTGACCGACAGTTGGCAGCAAACCTACCTTCACGCCAGCAATATCATCTAAAGCAAAAATAGACTGCAATTGCGCATCGAGAACATCCAACGGTACTGGGTGAATCGTGAAGTCATCCTGAGTCACCGTGACAATACTCGTAATAACGCTTAGTCCAAAATAACCATACTCATTAAAGGTCGCCAAATCAGCCTGTATCCCACCGCCAGCTAAAATATCTGAGCCGGCAATCGTCACCATTTTCTTTGGATTCTCCATCAACTTCGCTTCCCTTCACAAGTCATACATGTAGTTTAGCACAGAATATATTGTCAGAGTATGAAGAACTAATATACTCACAGCATCAGTCTAAGTCCTATTTACAGTACCTTAAAACTAAGGAATACTGGATACGTGGTTGCAATGGATTGATCCCCGGCGCATCACGGCAGTGTGTCTAGGTTCATAGCGTCCCTGCCCACCTTCAGTAACTTACTAGGAACCGAGGGGGGTAAACAAAATGTTTCCTAAGACTATCCAAAGGATTTTGTATGATTAGTTTCGTTGAAGCCAGTCCGTGGGCTGCGCTGATCGTCCTTATCTTAGCCTCGCCAAGTATTATTCGTGCGATTGCAGCATTATACGTGGCAATTAAGCGGGTAAACTTCGAGACAAAAGAAAAGCGTCCACCACAGTAGTGATGGACACCTAACCAACGAATTCCTAGGAACCTGTCGCCCACTGAAGCTTGCACCTTCAGTGGGCTTTTTGTATGTCAAAATTTTACCACAGTTCACACAAAGGTGTCTATTTCGAAAAAACATGTGTGCTACGCAAAGCAAATAAAAAAGAGTGAACATTGAATTCACTCTTTTATGGTGGATAAGCCACGTAAGCACGAAATTCTATTTCAAAAAATCATGGCCCCACGAATCGCTTTAAAGCCCGGTATAATAGGCTTTAAATTACTTCACGGCATCCTTCAAGGCCTTACCAGGCTTGAAGGCAGGAATCTTTGATGCTGCGATTTCGATTTCTTCACCAGTTTGTGGGTTGCGACCCTTACGAGCAGCGCGCTCACGAACTTCGAAGTTACCGAAGCCAATCAATTGAACCTTTTCATCCTTTGCAAGGAATTCTTGGATTGCGGCGAATACTGCATCAACAGCTTCGTTTGCATCCTTCTTCGTAAAGTTAGTTGAAAGAACAACCTTTTCTACCAAATCTTGCTTGTTAGCCATGCTAATGTTCCTCCTGCTTAATAGCTTAATGGAATTTCCCAAATGTACGAAATTGAACGAATCGTTCTTTGATTTCGTTATTTAGAATAGCATAGTTAAAACCCCATAACAACCCACAATGTGGCAAAAACGTTGATATAACGCGGTTTTTCCCACATTTTCACGTTTTATTCACTGAATGTTTGTTTTTCAGTACTTGCCTATTGTTCGGTATTCTTGAGTATGCAACCAAATAAAAAACCTCGTAGTGAAAATCGCTACGAGGTTTTACTCATTCATTAAGTACGAGCACGCTTAATCAAGTGAATTGGCGTACCAGTAAAGTCGAATGACTTACGAATTTGGTTTTCCAAGAATCGTGCATATGAGAAGTGCATCAATTCTGGATCGTTAACAAAGACCACGAATGTTGGTGGTTGGATAGCAACTTGAGTCGCGTAGTAAACACGCAAGCGCTTTCCGTTTACCGTTGGCGTTGGGTTCAATGCCAAGGCATCCATGATAACTTCGTTCAACGTTGCAGATTGCACACGCTTTTGGTGGTTCTCGTTAACTTGCTTAATCAACTCAGGCAACTTGTTCAAACGTTGCTTCGTCTTAGCGGAAACGAAAATAATTGGGGCGTATGACAAGTATTGGAACTCATCGCGAATTTGCTTTTCAAAATCAGCCATCGTGTGGTTGTCCTTTTCAAGCGTATCCCACTTATTAACGACGATGATAATCGCACGACCAGCTTCGTGGGCGTATCCAGCCACGTGCTTGTCTTGTTCGCGAATACCTTCTTCGGCGTTCAAAACCATCAAAACAACATTAGAATCATCGATGGCACGCATGGCACGCATAACTGAATACTTTTCAGTATTTTCGTACACCTTACCACGCTTACGAATACCGGCCGTGTCGACCATCACGAATTCATCACCTTCAGCAGACGTGAATCGCGTGTCAATGGCGTCACGCGTCGTTCCAGAAATATCTGAAACGATGACACGTTCTTCACCAAGGATGGCATTAACCAATGATGACTTACCAACGTTAGGACGACCAATGAATGAGAAACGAATTGAATCGTCTTCTTCTTCTTGATCAGTCGTTGGGAAGTGAGAAACCACTTCATCCAACAAGTCTCCCAATCCAGTACCGTGGGCACCAGAGATTGGGAATGGATCGCCAAATCCGAGTGCGTAGAATTCATAGATTTCTGAACGCATCTCGATGTTGTCGACCTTGTTTACGGCCAAAACAACAGGCTTCTTTGAACGGTACAAAATCTTTGCAACGCGTTCGTCAGCTTCAGTCAAACCTTCTTGGGCAGAAACCATGAAGATGATGACGTCAGCTTCGTCAATCGCAATTTCAGCTTGTTGCACAATTTGAGTCATGAATGGCTCATCAGCCATATCAATTCCACCAGTGTCAATCAAACGGAATTCACGGGTCAACCACTCAGCGCGTGTGTAAATACGATCACGCGTTACACCTGGGGTATCTTCGACAATTGAAATACGGTCGCCGGCAATACGATTAAAAATCGTAGACTTACCAACGTTTGGGCGGCCAACAACGGCCACAACAGGAAATCCCATGTTACCCTCTTTTCTGCCAATCACCCACTGGATGACTGGCGGTTACTTACTATTCTCTATTGTACCGGTTTTCACCGGCACTGTCTGTTGTCGTGACCAGTAGAAAATCGTGTTTTAACGAAATTAAGCGTGCGTTGAGACAACCCAACACACGCTTAATCTTTTGCGCTATTTAAAGCTTATTAGTTGAAGTCCTTGAAGATATCTCCAAAGGCGTCACCCAACGTAGCTGAACCCTCTTCTTCTGAAGTTGAGTAGTTAGTTGGTGCTTGCTCTTGGCGAGGACGACGTTGACGACGAGGACGGTCGTTGTTGTTTGAACCCTCTTCGCGTGCAGGAGCCTCTTCCAAAGCCTTGATTGACAATGACAAACGTTGCTTGTCAGGGTTTACTTCCAAAACCTTAACCTTAACCTTGTCACCGGCCTTCAAAACATCACTTGGGTTAGCAATGTGCTTGTGTGAGATTTGTGAAACGTGAACCAAACCTTCAACACCAGGGAACACTTCAACAAATGCACCAAAGTCAACAACGCGCTTTACAGTACCTTCCAAAACAGTTCCTTCTGGAGCTTCAGCAGCTGCAGCTTCCCAAGGACCAGGTTGCGTAGCCTTGATTGACAATGAGATACGCTCCTTTTCAGGATCCAATCCCAAAACCTTAACCTTAACTTCTTCACCAACTGACAAAACGTCTGATGGTTGTGAAACGCGCTCGTGTGAGATTTCAGATACGTGTACCAATCCGTCTACACCACCAAGGTCGATGAATGCACCGAAGTTAGTCATGCGGGCAACCTTACCTTCAACGACGTCACCAACTGACAATTCGTTGAATACGCGTGACAAAGCTTCTGAACGCTCTTCGTTCAAAACGTCACGACGTGACAAGATCAAGCGGCTGTCAGCAGCGTTGATCTCGATAATCTTCGCGCGGATAGTTTGACCCTTGTATTGGTTCAAATCTTGCACGAAACGGTTCTCGATCATTGAAGCAGGTACGAATCCGCGTACACCTTCAACGTCAACAACCAATCCACCCTTAACGACTTGCGTTACAGGTGCTTCCACAATGTCATCAACATTGTGCTTGCTTGCGATTTCTTCCCAAGCACGACGAGCTTCCAAGCGACGCTTTGACAATAGGTATGATCCACCTTCCTTGTCAGAACCGATAGTTGATACAACTACCAAGTCCAATACGTCTCCAACCTTGACAAGGTCGTTAACGTTTGCATCACGGTCAGCCGTCAATTCGCGCATTGGGATAACACCCTCAACACCGGCACCTTCGATACCTACGATAACTTGACGAGCATCGTCAATTGCCAAGACTTCACCCTTAACTACATCGCCAACCTTAACTTCGGCTACGCTGTCAAGAGCTGCCAATAGCTCGTTGTTCTCTTCGTTCATTACAATATATCCTCCTGGTCACACGACTCTAGTAGTTATTATACCGAATCCTTTTATAAATTACTAGTAGTCTTTTACAACTTTCTTTATGTTTTTTGTTAGTTTTGCGTCTTTTCCGCAATAATTGCCTTAACTGCGTCAACGACACCGTCAATTGACAAGCCAGTTGTATCCAATTCAACTGCCTCATCTGCCTTCTTCAAAGGAGAAATCTCGCGGTGTGAATCTAGATAATCACGCTTTTCAATGGCTGCCTCAAGCTCTGCAAGAGATGTATCCATCCCCTTAGCTTGGTTTTCCTTAAAGCGACGTTGCGCACGCTCAGCAACTGAAGCAATCAAGAAAATCTTGACTTGCGCATTTGGCAACACCGTCGTCCCAATATCGCGGCCGTCCATGACAACGCCATTTTCTGACGCAATATCACGTTGCAAGGCAGTCATTGCCTCACGAACAGCGGCGTATGAAGAAACAGCTGATACATTAGCCGTCACTTCGACTGATCGAATTTCTTCAGTTACTTCTTGACCGTTCAAGAAGACACGTTGCACTGGCTCACCAGGTTGGAACGTAATGGTCAAGTCAGGCAACAAAGCTGTTACGCCTGATTCATCATTTGGATCCACACCCGCTTGAAAAGCAGCCAACGTGATTGCACGGTACATTGCACCAGTGTCAACGTACACAAAATTTAAGTCTGATGCCAAAATCTTGGCGATTGTTGACTTTCCAGCAGAAGCTGGTCCGTCAATTGCGATTTGAATCGGATTCATAATCAATTGTCCTCACTCATTTATATAACAACTAATTGTACGTTAATTTCACGCAAAATAAAAGACACACTCCCATCGGAGTGTGTCTTTTGGGGATTACTTAACCTTCAAATCTTGACCATAGTAGGTTGAATAGTTTGAGGCAGTCAATCCTGGGTTCAATGAGTACAACGCTTCAGGTGTTGTACCATTGGCAACAGCGAAACTGTACAAAGTACCAGATTCAAACTTCACCATATTACCATCAGATTCTGAACTAGAACTTGAGGCTGACGATGATGAGGCTTCAGATGACGAAGCAGCTGATTCAGATGCAGCTTGGCTTGATGCTGCTGCGGCTGATTCACTAGCTGCCTTCGCCTTCTTTTCAGAAGCACTGGCTGCTTTCTTAGCGCGTGATTCTGACTTTGCAGTTTCCGTAATTTTGCTCGTTGTAGTGGTTGTCTTTGTTGAAGTCGTTGCTGGCAATTCCGTGCTAGTTGTGGCATCAACCGGCTTGTTCAACGCTTGCAAATACTTATAGACAGGCACAAATGACAGAGCAATCACAATCAATACCAAAATTCCAACAACCATACTTACGCGTTGAGACTTGCGTCGGTTTTGCGTTCGTGAGTATTGACCGGTTGCTTCATCTTTAAAAGATGCCTCCCATGGCTGTTGTTCATTGTTCTTCTCGGTCATGATTGGTCTCCTAACTTTCTCTCTTTGAATACTACTAAGCATACACTAACTCGCATTCAATTTTGAGTGTCACACCTAATCCTTAACCTAAATTAAAAAGTTTTGCGACTTGCGTGCGCCAATCCGTCACACCTGCTAGTTCCGTCGGTGCTTCAGTAGCTACTAACGACAAGTTTTCTGGATGCCAATCAACAACACCAACCGATTCAGCCTCATCATTTGACTTAGCATCGTCGCCAAAGTGATCCAACAATTGGCGACGCAATCCCGCATCAGACTTTGCATAATTAACTAAGTTATACAAATCTTGTTGGCGCTGTTGACGTCGTGCCTCAAACATCGTGGCGACTTCATCCGGATTCATGCCTTGCTTAGCATAAAAATCAAGCAAATTTGCTTTGTCACGGCCAATTTCGTCGGCACCGAAGCGCTTATCATAGTATCCCATGACCACTTCACGGTTCGGAATCGTGCCATCAATCATATTTAGCTGTAGGTTTTCATCACCAGGCACGTACAACAAAATGGCGGCTGACTGTTCGCCATCACGACCAGCGCGACCGATTTCTTGAAGATAATTAGCCAAGTCATTACTCAAGTGGTAGTGAATCACATAACGGACATTATCCTTATCGATTCCCATACCAAAAGCTGATGTCGCGGCAATAACATCAATTTGTCCCAACATGAATTGTTGTTGGATGCGGTAGCGTGACATCGTATCAAGTCCCGCGTGGTAAGCTGCAACCCGACGACCCGTATTTTCTGCCAACCAATCCGCCATTGAAGTTGCCAACTTACGACTTGAGAAATAAACAATTCCTGGGCCTTGTAGTTGGCGCACCAAATCAGCCAAGCGCTCACGCTTTTGCCCTTCATTTGCCAACGTTTCCGTGTGCAAATAAATATTTGGTCGATCCACTGATTGACGATAAATAAACCAGTCTGCTTCAGGCAAACCAAATGGCATCGTAATATCAGTCATCATCTTTGGTGTTGCAGTTGCCGTCAACAACAACAATTGTGGTTGACCAAGCTTCTTGTGAACTTGTGGCAACGCCAAGTAATCAGGTCGGAAATCCGGCCCCCAACTGACAATCGTGTGTGCTTCGTCGACCACCAGCAAGTTAATCTTCACCTTACGCAAAGCAGATTGCACAACAGTTTGTCCCAACATTTCTGGTGACACAAACAAGAACTTGTATTGGTCCAAACTGCGCAAAATCGTACGACGGGCATCCTGTGGCAACGTTGAATTCAAGGCCACTACCTTTGATTCACCGGCATAGTTCAAGCGCGCAACTTGATCTTGCATCAATGATAGCAACGGCGTCACGATGATAACCAAACCATCACGCATATTTCCCATCATTTGGTAAATCAATGACTTACCACCACCAGTTGGCAACATTGCCAAGGTATTTTTACCAGCAGTTAATGCTTCAAGCACTTCTGCTTGGCCCGGCTTAAATGAGTCGAAGCCAAACTTTTCTTTTAGAACCGCAGTCAATGCTGTCTTATACACGAGTGGCCTCCTCTTGCTTCGTCAAATAAATCTCATACAAACGGAATAGGAAGAACTCTAGCGGATCGTCAGATGTACGAACCATGCTAAATTCCCAATCGTTAATTGGTCCGGTTAGGTTTTGTTCAAAGTGTGCAACCACATCCGGTGTTAAGTAGTTCTTATATGGAAAATCATTCATAGGCAGCCAAATAGCCGCGGTCAACAAATGCTCACGAATCGTCCCAATCTTTAGGCGACGACTCTGGACCATTTCGTCCATTGGGCGACCAGCAATCACGCCATTATATGACGCTTGCACACTTTTTGGCAACAATGGACGGTGGGCAACCAAATCCCACAACAACTTCAACGGTGTGTTCGCACCACGTTGCAATTCTTCTGACCAGATTGCGTATTGATCAATCTGCCAGAAATAGAAATCATCTTCCGTCCACGTTGCCGGGAAGCCCAACTGTTCAAAGTTTAGACCTGGCGTTTCGTGACCAACCCACGTCGCTACCAAGCGGTCTGCATCTTCTTGCGGTCGGCGTTGCAAGAATCGTTGAATCGTCAAAGCCCAAGTTGCAATCAAACGTGGTGAATTCATGTTGCCATACCACGTCTTAACCGTGAGCATTGTACGTGGATCAATCTGCAAAGGATAATACTTCTTATTGCTGTAAGCCACTTCTGAGACCACTTGATTTGCCAACCAAAAGGCTTGCATAAAGGTCAACACGTCTACTTTCAGCAATGTGCCCAAGTGTTCCGGCATATAGTGATTTGCAGCGTATTCAGCTTGGACATCTTGACCAGCTGGCGTCAAAAGCAATTGACCTTCCCCAGCTTCAACCAATAACCCAGCTTGCTCCAATGCGTTAATGCGGGCATCAAACGTGTCCTTATCTAGGCGAGGCATCAAACCTGAAATTTGCAACAAACCGTAGCGCAAACCCCAATATTCCGTTGACACTGTTACCTGACGCTTCAATAAACCAAAAATCACCCTGTGACGACGAGGTTCAGACGCCGAAAACAGGGTGATCAAGAAATCATTTGTCAACTGTTTGACCACCTCTCATGTATTTCTTCCAAGTGTAATGAAGAAACCAAAACGGTGCAAGCAGAATAGGACTTATTTAATTAAGTTGTGAGCGGGTCGTGTTAATAATCTGACGCAACCCCAAATAGACCAAACCCGAGACAGCTGTTAGAATTGCCCCTTCAATCAGATTGAACGGAATAACCATCCATAGTAGATATGTTCCAAGACCAATTGTCTTTGCAATATCGAAGTTAGCGAACATCGCATATAGCGGCACCGCATAAACGTAGTTCAAAATCACCATCGCCAACGTCAAACCAAGTGTGCCTAGTACTGCGCCAACAACATAGCGCTTGGCTGAGATATCTCGGCGCTTCACAATTAGCATAATCACTGTCAGTAAGACCGCCATTGCAATAATATTCATTGGCAAGCCAATGTAATCATTCACACCTTCATTGTTCAACAACAACTTCAATAATGAACGTAGCAGCAAAATGGCATAACCGCTCTTCAAGTCAAGCATCAACGCACCCAACAAAACTGGTACAAATGAAAAATCAATTTTCAAAAAAGATGCACCAGGAATCAATGGGAACTGCGGGAAAATCATCAAAACAAATGATATCGCAGCTAATAAGGCAATAACGGTCAAACGACGCGTCTTCTTCATAACAACAAACCTCCACCTGGTCGTAAAAACAGCCGGTTCCTTCATGCCAGGGCGACACAAAGAAACCGGCTGTGACCAGTCAATCTATTTTTTCTTCTGCATACCAGACTTTACTGTCGGTCACGGATTCACACCGTATCAGCCACACCAATACCTGGTGTGGGTCGCGGACTTCTACAAAACGCAGTTACCGCCGGTCAGGAATTTCACCCTGCCCTGAAGATATTCAATTGTAGGTTAAGATTAGCACGCGACTAACTAATGGTCAACCGTCCAGGTCAACCTTGTGGCGTAGCTTGTCGTAATCATGCTTCTCATTATTCAACAAATCATAGATACGGCGAATCTGTGGTGCAAACCACTTCAACGTCAAATCTTGGGTTCCTTGCAAGGTTTGAATTTGCAAACGGCCACGAATAATACCAGTGTCAGGATTAATCGTGTTCACTTGATCAAGCGTCATACGCAAAGAATCCAAATGGAATGGACGCCAATGTGCGAAATACAAAGTCCCAGAATCACCAAGCGCAAATGCATACCACTTGTAACGACCAGTCGGCTCACCCGCATCGGTCAGCCCAGCCATCTTTGTTAAGAAAGCGACGACTACCGTTTCGTCATCAGCAAGTGAATTCTCAATGTTCTTAAAATGCTTACGGCCAAGCCAGCCCATTGGATTCAATAGCCAAGGCCAACCGGCAACTTTGTGTTCCTTCGCAAAAGCGTACATGCCAGGGCCTGTTTTCATATAATTCCGGCCAGAACGTGTATCTGGTGTTGCCATCTTGCATCCCCCCATTCAAATTTCATCACAATCACTGTGAAACGTTTCTGTGAGAGGCACATTACCTCTCCACAGTTCTTCATCTTACTGTAATTGTAACAAAAGTCGAGCGGTTACATGTCCTGAATAGCTCGAACGTGGATGACATTACGTAAAAATAGCCAATCACCTGAAATAACAAAAACCATACCACCGGTAATTGGTGGCCAGACAAAGGCGACTACGATTGACGCGCCACATTCTTTTTTGTTGCGCTGGATCGTCCAAGTGCTTCGCGATGACATGACTCAAGTTATACAAAGCAATCACGGACATGACATACACAATCCCGTAAGTCACGCTTGGTGCCACTCGGGTTGGAAATTCACCAAACCAAGCCGTTGTAATGGGCACCAAAGACATTGGCAAAAACGTCAATGCATTGGTCCACAAGACACCACTATCTACTTTTTCGATATTACTAATAATCAAGTGGTGACTAACCCAAAAACTAGCCGTGATAATAAAACTTACCAAGTAAGCCAAGAAAGTACTTAGCCACGCAGCATTGCCAATTCCCGCCCAAGTACCGATTGACGGAATTTTCAAATCCAATACCATAATTGTAATGATGATTGCAAAAATTCCATCACTAAACGCTTCTAATCGACTTTTACTCATAACCTTCCCCTTTTAATGACAAAAAAGAGGCCTCCAGGAAGCCCCAGACGCCTCAATTATAGCTTACCAGCGTCCTGCTGACTTGCGGTATTGCTTACCAGCCTTCAACGCTTGTACTTCTTCGTAACGCAAAGAACGGTACTCACCTGGTGTCAAACCAGTCAAATCAAGCATACCGTAACGCTCACGAGTCAACTTCAACACTTCGTGACCAACCGCCTTCATCATTTCCTTAACTTGGTGGTACTTACCCTCGTGAATCGTCAACTTCACAATCGCCGTGTGGTTCTTAGTGTTCGTTGATTGGATTTCAGCACGGGCAGGCGCAGCGTTAAATGTCGTGTAACGACCGTTTTGCTTTGTCTTAACTGTGACACCGTGACGAAGCTTCTCTAATTCTTCGTTCGTTGGAATCCCCTTCACCTTAGCAACATAAACCTTGTCGATACGGTAACGTGGGTGCATCAACTTGTTGGCCAATTCACCATCGTTCGTCAACAACAAAACACCGGTTGTATCGTAGTCCAAACGGCCAACTGGGTAGACACGCTCAGGTTCATCGACAATGTCCATAACCGTTGCACGACCCTTATCGTCACTGTTTGTTGTCACAACGCCACGGGGCTTGTTCAACAAGAAGTAAACCAACTTTTCACGTGAGTCAATTGGTTCACCACTCACTTCAATCTTATCTGATGGCTCAACCTTAGTTCCCAATTCATAAATTGTCTTACCGTTGACTGTTACTTTACCATCCAAAATCAATTGTTCTGATGCACGACGTGATGCAACTCCCGCTTGAGCCATCACTTTTTGCAATCGTTCTGCCATGTTATTCTTCTCTTTCTGCTGTTTCAGCAAGCTCTGGTAGGGCCACATCAAATGCAGATCCACCTTCTTCTCCTGGCATCAAAGGCAATGCCACATCCTTTTGGGCACGCAAGGCATCCAACGCCTCAGCAGTTACCAATGGTGGCAACTCTTGCAAATCACTCAAACCAAAGTAGTTCAAGAAATAAGCGGTTGTCCCGTAAAGGATTGGGCGACCCGGTTCATTAGAACGGCCGCGTCCTTCTACCAAATTACGTAGTGCCAATTTTTGAATCGTTGCTTGTGATTGCACCCCACGAATTTCGTCAATTTCAACTCGTGTGATTGGCTGCTTATACGCAATAATCGCCAAAACTTCTAGCGACGCCTGTGACAAAGCCGTCGTCAATGGCGCCGTAAAGTAACGGTGAATCGTCTCAGCAAGTTCCGACTTGGTAACCAATTGATACTGGTCATCAGTCTTCAAAACGTCGAGCGCACTATTCTCGTCGCTCTCGTATTTGGCGGCAAGATCTTCTAACAAGCCAATGACGGCAGGCTTCGCGAAACCAGTCGCATCCGCCATTTCTGCAACCGTGATGCCTTCATCCCCGGCTACAAAAAGCAAACCTTCAATTTGTTGTAAGCTAGTCTTCATCGTCAAAATCGACTCCCTCATCTGCAGTTTCATCGTATGGCACATCACCTAAGGTCAGGTAAATGGCACCATATTCATCTTCTTGGGCAACACGCAAATGTTGGTGACGCACCAACTCTAGCATGGCTAGGAAGGTCGTAACCATCTTATCGCGACTATCATGTTCCCCAAAGAAAGTTTCAAATTCTATTGTTTCACCCGGTGTCATTCGTGCCACAATCGTTTTCATTTGAGCACTAATCGACCACGTTTCACCACGCATTGTGCGCGGACGAACTTGTTTCTTCGTACGGTTAGCAACCATTTGGTTAAAAGCCAGTTGCAAATCAAACAACCCTAAGCCTTCTGGCAATGGCGCTACGTCAATATCGTCTGGAATCGCCATCGGTGCACGTGAGAACTGTAATTGACGCCCTTCTTCGCGTTCGCGCAGGTCATCAGCTGCTTGTTGATAACGTTGATACTCCAAAAGTTGGGCCATCAAGGCCTCACGTGGATCTTCTTCATACACAAATTCAGTCAGTTCTTCGTCATATGTCAATTCTTCGTTTTTCGGAATTAAATATGACGCCTTGATTGACATCAAAGTAGCCGCCATTACCAAGAATTCACCAGCAATATCTAAGTTTCGTTCTTCCGCTTGATGCAAAAACGCCAAGTACTGCGCCGTAATTTCAACAATCGGAATATCCATAATATCCATTTCGTTAACTTTAATCAGGTGCAGGAGCAAGTCCAGCGGTCCTTCAAAGTCATTCAAACGATACGTTAAATCTTCAGCCATGATGCAAATACTTCCGCCATTCCGTCAAGATTGGTTGCGTGCTAATCGTGCCAACAATCGTTTTATCTGGGTATCGTAGCTTCATCGCTTCATATATTTCTGAACCAACGGCGATACGTGATGTAACCGGCACTTCCGGTCCAAATACTACCAGGCGCAACACGATTGAATCAAACACTGCTTCAACACCAAGTACAGCCACATAGTGTTGCGTTTCGGTTGATTGCCAGAGCAGGATTTCACGTGCGTCGCTGGCTTGATACCAGTCGATTTCACGTTGTACAGAAGCCACATCGTGTAGACGTGGCAAATAGGACAACAGTCCCATCGCAATTTTCGGTTGATCTTTGCGTACCACAACTAACATGTGTGGCCTCCTTTCTTAATTAAGCACGCGGATGACTTTTGCCATAGACTTCAGTCAAACGCTTATTTGAAATATGTGTATAAATCTGAGTCGTCGAAATATCAGCGTGACCGAGCAACTCTTGCACAATACGTAAATCAGCACCGTTTTCCAAAATGTGCGTCGCAAACGAGTGACGCAACGTGTGTGGTGAGACATCCTTGGTAATACCTGCCGCCGTCACCCAGCCTTTAATCAGCTTCCAGACGCCTTGGCGTGTCAATTGATGGCCGTGATCATTTAAGAAAATCACTTGTTCATCTTGTTGCTTACCAAGAAATGGTCGCCCATCGGTTAGATATCGTTGCAACCAGTGCGACGCAACATCCCCAATCGGAATAATGCGTTCTTTGTCACCTTTTCCAAGCGTTTGAATCAAACCAAGTTCTAGGTGCAAATTATCCAAGCGTAAATTAACCAACTCGCTTACACGCAAACCAGTCGCATACATCACCTCTAGCATCGTCCGGTTACGTAACCCCAACGGTGTGTTGGGGTCAGGCACAGCCAACAATGCTTCAACTTCAGTCAGCGTTAATACAGCGGGCAGATGTTGCGCTTTTTTGGGTGGATCAACTTGTGTCATTGGATCGATGGCTACCCAGTTATTGCTGGTCGCAAATTGGAAAAACTTTCGCAATGTCGACACCATGTGAATGACCGTATTACGTGACTTGCCGTTTTTCTCTAACTCACCGATAAAGGCCATAATCGTGAAGCGGTCGATATTCGCCAATGGCATCGACTTTTCTTTTTCAATTAAATACGTAAAGAAATGACGCAGGTCTTGCTGATAGGATGCCCGCGTATTGGCTGACAACCCCCGCTCCACCGTCAGATAGTGCAGGTAGTCAACCATATTATCTTCATATGGACCTACCTGATGTAACATCTTATTCGCCGTCGCTTTCTTCTACCAAGAACAATCCATTCTCGTTTTGCGTAATCTTACGTTGCTTGTACAAGTTTCCGACTGCACGCTTGAATTGTGACTTTGACATACCAAAGTACTTCTTAATTTGCTTTGGATCTGACTTATCAGTAAATGGCAAGCTGTGCGTTGATGAACGTTGCAACAACGCCAACAACATCGCTGCGTCATCTGAAATTGCCTCGTGAGCACGTGGACGCAATGACAAGTTCAACACACCATCTTCGCGTACACCGATAACACGTGCATCAACTTCTTCACCAAGACGTGGTTCGCGTTGACGCTCATCCGGGTGAATGAAGCCGAAGTTGTAATCTGGTGTGATAACCAACGTTCCAACCATCTTCAAACGGTAAACTGTCGCCTTAACTTGCTTATTCTTCATATCAGGCTTAGCTGGAATACGCACAGCTTGCAGGATGTCAGCTGAGGCCAATTCACCCCACAAACGATCCTTCTTATCAATGCGCAACGTAATCATCAACTTGTCACCGCGTTGTGGCCACAATTCCTTAATTGTTGGCAACTCATCAAGTGACACAACCACATCCTTGTTTGGCAAACCGATATTCACGAAGACACCAAGGTCACGACGAATATCCGTTACTTCACCCCATGCATAGTGGCCAAGACGAACGTCAGGAATATTCTTCGTGATTTGCAAGTTGTGCTTTTCGTTCTCGTATGCAAATCCAGTTACAACGCCACCAATCTTCAATGGCTTTTGCAATTCACTCTTGTCGATTTCGTATGTCAAACCGTCAATTTGTGCGTAGTAATACTTGTCGTTCTCATCCGTCACCTTGGCTGAGATGATTTCTCCAATTTTGTGTGTCATATTATTTTCTCCATATATCTCTTTGCATCAGCTGCATCAACCTAAGGTAGTCCGATGCCACAGCGCTGGCAAAGCCGTTGTTCAACTGACATACCGTCAGTAAACCCATTTTCTGTCTACTTTAGTTTACCAGAAGTTAGGCGTTATATGTAAACTAATTCGAATTCATTTCTGACATTTTCCCAGAGTTTTGATAAAATAAGTAGACATATATTTTATTTTGAAAGTGAGATACATCCTATGAAGGCTGTTGGTATGGAGCCACAAGTCTTGATCGACATCTTGGTCGGATCAAAGATTGGTGTGGTTTACCCATTTGGAACTGATCACCGTGGCGACTTGGTCGTTACATCATACGCATTGAAGCAAGCTGGTTTGCCATCAAATATGGCTGGTGCTGTCGTGCAACTTGAAGACGTTGAAGAAACTGCGCCTGGTAACTTCGTTTGGAAGTTCAACCCAGACGTTAAGTTGATTCGTCCATTCCGTGTTCACGGAACGATGGAATTGTTCGACGTTGAAGATGACTTGATTCACTACGAGCCAACGAACTGGTTCAACGTTGAAAAGGAAAATGAAGGTCACGCTAAGATTGCTGACTGGATGGAAAGCTATGTTGCTGAGCACCCAGACATCGACCGTATCCCACGTGCCGACATTCCTGAAGACATTGCTGAATTGGCTATTTCTTTCGATGACTGGCGCGCAGCTTACTTCGACTTCTTGTTCAAGCCAACTAAGGCACAAAAGCAAGAGTTGCGTACGAAGCGTTACGACGTTGACCCATTGTAAGATACAAAATTAAAACAGGACCTGATGACTCGCAACGAGTTCTCAGGTCCTGTTTTTTATTGTTTCTATTTAACTTTCGCAATCAACGGACGCATCATCAAAGGTGCAATAATCGTTGACGCAATGATAACAATGACCATTTCACCAAACACCTGGTTTGATAGAATGTGGCCAGTTGCACCGATTTGGGCAATTACCAGCGCCATTTCACCACGCGATACCATCCCCGCGCCAATTGCGTTACTGGTGTGCTTGTCCAGTCGTGCCATACGCGCACCAAATCCGGCACCGTAGTACTTTGTTGCCACCGCCAAGGACGTTAGCAAGACCATAATCCACCACGTTTCAGCCAAGTTATGAAAGACGACGTTCAGCCCAATTGATCCAAAGAAAATTGGGAACACTGTCCACTCCCCAAACAACTCAGTCGAATGCAACAGCTTATCTGACTTTGGTAACTGACGAAGCAATACACCAATTGCAAAAGCAATAATCGGCATCACTGTGTTTAATCCAAGTCCTGATCCACCGATAAAGGCAGCATAGGCCGTCACCAATAGCAACGCTAAAATATCATCTAGCACGGCGGCGCCCAACACAACGGCGCCCATAACAGTTCCAAGTTTACCTTGTTCACCCAAAACTGAAATGGTGATTGAAATTGACGTTGCAGCAAACACAACACCCCAGAACAACGCAATTTGCCACTCGTAACCAAACAATAAGGCAACAACCGGAAATACCGCTAACGGTGCAACAACACCCATCAAAGCAACTAAATTAGACGCCTTGAAGTTTTGCAATAATTGTCGCGCATCAGTTTCCAAACCGGCGTTCACCATCAGCAACATCACCCCAAATTCTGAGACAACGTGCATCAAATGTGATGGTTCAACAAACCCGAGCAACGCTGGTCCCACAACCACACCGGCGATTAGCTGTCCCACAACTTTCGCAAACCCTAACTTGCCGGCAATCCAGCCGAATCCCAGCGTCACAACAAGCAACCCTAACATCATCAAAATTTCCATCTCTACCTCCTACAACTTATTTTACCCGGATTATTCATCAAGACAAGCAAAAACCCGCTGAAACGACAAGTTAATACCGTTTCAGCGGGTTTTGCGTTTTCACCCGTTGGGTGAAAACCATAGGAGCTCTTTTTTATGATATTTTGTTAGTGGAAAACAAACCAAATACTCAAAAATTGGAGCGTCTAAAATTATGACTCAAAAGGTATTACCTAGCAACCATT